>DRDE01000096.1 GCA_011040095.1 Nitrospirota bacterium | reverse complement strand
TCATCGGCTTTTAATGCGCTGCTGAAGACACTTGAAGAACCGCCGCCACATGTGATCTTTATTTTTGCCACAACAGAACCGAAGAAAATACCATCCACAATTCTCTCCCGGTGCCAGCATCATGCATTTCGCAGGATTACGAAAAACAGGATAAAAGAGCAGCTCAGGAAAATTGCGGACACGGAAAAGATCAACATCAAAGAAAGCGCCCTTGAAATGATAGCAAAGGCTGCGGACGGCGGCATGAGAGACGCCCTTACCCTTTTAGACCAGGCATTTTCTTTCAGCGATGAGATCACGGAAAAAGAGCTTCAAACCCTCTTGGGTCTGCCTGAAACCGAGATTATCCTGAATCTTTCGGAAACCATTCTTTCAGGCGATATATCGAAGACATTATCCATAATAAAAGAGTTGTCGGACAGGGGGAGCGACCTGAGGCAATTAACTAAGGAACTCGTTGAACATTTCAGGAACATAGCCGTAGTAAAGGTGACTGAAGATGCCGAGGGGCTCCTGGAGTTTAACCAGGAGGAGGTGCAGAGACTGAAGGACCTTTCATCAGACACCAATATAGAAAAACTGACCCTGCTCCTGACAGAACTTCTCAGGCTCGAAGGCGAGGTCAGAAATGCCATACATCCGAGATATTCACTCGAACTCGGCCTTTTAAGAATGTCTTTTATAAAGGGCATGGCATCCATTGAAGACATATTGAAAATAATAGACGGCTCAGGCATACCCGCAGATGTCCGGCCGCCGGAACCTCTATCCAGGGACACTGTTTCCGTTACGGAAAAAAAAACGGGAACACCAAAACTTCCTGATGCGGGCATTAAACCAGGAGTTCCCGGCAAAGAAGAGGTATGGCGGAGTTTACTTGAAAAAATCGATTCTGAAGATCACCTTCTTGCCTGCAAACTTGCAGAGGCAAAGGTCATGAACATTAATGAAACAGAGCTTGCGATAGGATTCAATGGAGGAATGTCGGTGCTCGCGGATTCCATAAAGAGCAAATCCTCGATCATAAAACCTGTGCTGAAGCAAATAAGCGGGCATAACCTTAAGTTGAAAATCCTCTCTTTACCCAAAGAAGAATCGAAAAAAGACATTAAAAAGATAAAAGAAGAGGTTTTCTCGGAACCTGTAGTCAAAGATGCAATGAGGATATTCAACGGTTCCCTGTTAAAGGTCAAACCGCTTGAGGAGGATGCAGAATAGCGCGAATATACGCTTTCAGGCGTGTTTGCAATTATCAGGAATAACAAAAACGGAGGTTTTTATGTCTAAAAAAATGCTTGGAGACCTTATGAAACAGGCCCAGAAAATGCAGCAGGAAATGGGGAAAATCCAGGAAGAATCGAAAAAGAAAACCGTTGAGGCGGCTGCCGGAGGAGGCATGGTCGTTGCCGTTGCAAATGGTGCAATGGAAATTGTTTCCATTAAAATTGAGAAGGATGTTGTAAACCCCGATGATATTGAAATGCTTCAGGACCTCGTGCTTGCCGCTATAAATGAAGCCCTGCGCAGGGCGCAGCAAATGGTCAGTGATGACATGGGCAAGATCACCGGCGGCATGAACATTCCCGGTATGGGAAACCTGTTCGGCGGATGAGCGGCGGTGTTGTTGAAGAACTTATAACCGAACTCACACGGCTTCCGGGCATTGGAAGGAAAACCGCCCAGAGGCTTGCCTTTTTCATAATGGGGATGCCTGGTGAAGAAGCGCTCTCCATGGCCAATGCCATCATTAAAATAAAGGAAAAGGCGCGTTTCTGCAGGCAATGTTTTAATATAACCGAAGATGAAGTCTGTTCTCTCTGCACAGACCCCCGTAGAAACAGCGAAAAGATATGTGTAGTCGAGGAGCCGAGCAACCTCATAGTTATTGAGAATACGAAAAGCTACAATGGACTCTACCATGTGCTTCTCGGGGCGCTTTCCCCTATTGACGGCATCACCCCCGAAAGACTCAGGATAAGCGAACTGATTGAAAGAGTCAAAGAGGGCAACATATCGGAAGTCATTATTGCGACAAATCCGAATACAAAAGGCGAAACCACCGCCCAGTATATATCACAGGTTTTAAAACCCGCAAGAGTGAAAGTCACCCGGATTGCCTATGGTCTGCCGATCGGTGGAGATATTGAATTCGCAGATGAAGTAACTCTCTCAAAGGCACTTGAGGGCAGAAACGAGATGAAGTAGTGACTTGTTAGAGACTTTTTTTTGATGATATGTTGATTTCTCCCCAGGTTTTCAAGGGGAAGGGGAACTAATTTACTTGTCTGTTGATTTATTGGTTGAAGAGAAATCCATATATATCAACTTGCAATTACAATGCTTTAAATTCTCTTCAGTTACTTAGCACCCCGGTTCATAAATTCGGTAACGTATTTTTATGCGACAGCAAGGAAATTCTTTGGATTTGGTTGGTCCGATTGAGCAAAACCGCAGGAATAACCGGTTATTTTGAGGATTTTGTGATTGAGGAGCAGCCGAAGACGACCCAAAGATGAGGTGCGAGAATGGCATTTTATTTTTGAGCAAGCCATTACGGTCATGATGTGTATGCATAGTCATTGTAGGCCATTAATGTCAGGATAGTCGATATCCTGACGCGTTTGCTGAATACCTTCGGCAGTATCCTGAGTATGAATCCGGACCTTTTCAGGTTAAGGGAGAAAAGCAGGGTGCACAGGCGGAAGGCAAAAAGGAGGCGGTATTTGAACCTGATGGGGTCTGTTTCATTTGAATGCCTCCAGAAGTCGATGTCCCAGTAGTGTCTGAGCTTTTTATAAATAGAGTCAAAAGAATAAACATCCCTGATTACTTTTTTATGTCCGGCCAGCAATTCTTCCGGGGTCATGAGAGAAGGGGTAAAGACAACATTTTTTGCGTCGTATTTACTCCAGTTTTTATGAATAATCCGGCCCTCTTCTTCAAGACGTTTGAAAAGCTTTGTGCCCGGAAAAGGTGTGAGGACATTAATTAACGGCATTAAAAGGCGTGTCTCATCAATAAATCCGGTCAGTTCATCAAATGAAGACTCTGAATCAAAATCATATCCGAGTATGAATGAGCCGTGAACCAGTATCCCGCATGATTGTATCTTTTTTATTGCCTCGATATAGTCGTGTTTTTGATTTACCCCCTTATCCATACGGGACAGATTTTTTTTGGATACGGACTCAAGCCCGACCAGGATAGCGCCGCATCCGCTCTCTTTCATTAACCCGAGGAGTTCATCCTCCCGGGCGATATTTATTGAGGCCTGGCATGACCAGTTGAGGTTGTATGGTTTTAATGCCAAAAACAGCTCACGGGCAAACTTCCTGTTTGCAATGATATTGTCATCGGCAAAAAAGATGGATTTTTTCTTATACCCGGCGCTTGAACCACTGATATCCCTGATCTCTTTTATGACCTGGTCAATTGTTTTATTCCTGATCCTCTGGCCGTCAAATGCATATACCGAGCAAAATTCACAATGAAACGGGCAGCCTTTTGTGGTCTGAACGATATCCGAGAAGTATCC
>DRDE01000095.1 GCA_011040095.1 Nitrospirota bacterium | reverse complement strand
GGGCGTATAAGCACAATTGTTTATATTTTTCTTTTATCATTTTTTTAACTCCCTTACTCAAAAAAATCATCCATTGGATTTTTAATCTTACCAATTGCCTTTTTGACACGTGAGTATAAATTTCTATTGTTTTTGAACTGCTATCCCCCATAACTCTTGAATATACTCTAAATCAGTTCTTTATTCAAGAGACCGCTGTTTTGTCACTGCGAGGCCGAAGGCCGCGGCAGTCTCAGTGTATCATAGGCATCCTGCCTGTGGTGAGATTGCTTCTCTGTAATTGCGATGACGGAGAAAAAACGAAAACCGGCAGGCAGCTAAGCCCGCCGGTTACTTATAAGTTTAAATTAAAAAGTTATGTCAAATGTAAAGACCCCGAAGGCTACCGCTATATTTGATTGCAGGAATCCTCTTCCTTCAGAGAGAGGAGGAAGTTAGCGAAGGATATATTTTGATTGGCTAATGTCTTATCCATAAACTTGGTAAATATATCAAATGACTCAATCAAAGGGAAACTATATGTATAAATTTCAAGCGGATTAAAGCCATTAGTTAAGTATCTTGCAGCAATAGCATGATGAGACATTATTACTGAAAAATAATGTAGAGGTAAGTAATAATATTGGAATTGGTTAAAAATTTTTTCAAACACTTCAAACATCTTGTGTAATATTGTATTCATAATATCCTTTGAAAAATAAGGCGAATTTAAGGATGCTTCAATTTTCTTAGCTTTAATTGGATCTATAGTATCAGAAAATATATTCACAAAAATCTGAATATGTTTTTTTAAGTCATCGACTGCTTTATCTGTTACAAGAGAATCAATATGCTCGTGTTTACTAATTTCTTTCGCTTGTTCTTTTACCTGTAATTCAGATTCATTGACTTTTTTGCAAATTCCGGCTTTCACTGGACACTCAATCCGGAAATAGGTGGACACCAAATCCGGTAAAGTCTGGACACTCAATCCGGAAATAAGTGGACACTTTTTTAAGTTTCCGGATTGAGTGTCCACACCATTCCGGAAACTCATCCAAAGGTTGATTCTCCTGTTAAAATACTCTCCTGTAAAACTACACAGTACGGGAGAGTAAATGAGAAGAAAAAGGAAAAACAGGAGGTTGACAATGAGACACATCAAGGAAATCTTACGGCTTAAAGCTATATCGGGACTTAGCAACAGGCAGATAGCAAATGCCTGCAATATCTCTCCGACAACGGTATCAAAATATCTTGAGGCAGCAGCAAAATCAGATGCAGCTTACGATGATATCAAAGTAATGTCTGATGAGCAATTAACAGTGTTGTTTGAAGATTCTGAGGGCTCAAACATCAGGAAGTCTCCAAAACAGATGCCTGAGATGAATTATATTCACTCAGAACTTAAAAGGAGAGGAGTAACTCTGCAGCTCTTATGGGAGGAGTATAGGATGGATCATCCTGATGGCTATAGCCGTACCCAGTTCTGCTACTACTACAACCGTTGGAAAAAGAAGCTTAATCCTACAATGAGAATGAATCATACCGCAGGCAAGAAGGTATTTGTAGACTTCTCAGGTGATAAGCCGTTGATAACAGACCCCTTGACAGGCAGCAAAAGAGAGGTTGAGTTGTTTGTAGGAGTATCCGGAGCAAGCTCATATACCTTTGCAATAGCAGTGGATAATCAGAATATAGAAAACTGGATTAACTGTCATATAAAAATGTTCAATTTCTTCAAAGGTGTTCCTGAAGCGATAGTCCCGGATAATCTTAAATCAGGCATAAAGGATGCCTGCTATTATGAGCCTGAGATAAATCCTACATATGCCGATATGGCGGCACACTACAATGTTGCAATACTGCCGGCAAGGGTGAGGAAACCGAAAGATAAGGCAAAAGTTGAAAACGGTGTATTGAATGTTCAGAGAAGAATATTAGCATCTCTTAGAAACAAAACCTTCTTCAGTCTTAATGATCTCAACAGAGCTATAGCCAAAGAGCTTGAGAAACTTAATAACAGGCCGATGCAGCATATAGGCATATCCCGGTCGGATCTGTTCAGCCAATCGGATAAACCCGCCTTCGGATCTCTTCCCGATTTCCCGTTTGAACTGTTCAGATGGAAGAAGGCAAATGTAGGTATCGATTATCATATTGAAGTTGATAAATCATACTACAGCGTTCCCTATATCCTTATAGGTAAAACAGTTGATATTCGATACACCGGCAGAATAGTGGAAATATTCTGCGGATCCAAAAAGGTTTCCTCTCACCCAAGGCAGCATATAAAAGGCAAATATCTTACCTTATCCTCTCATATGCCGGCCAGTCACCGTTACTATGCCGAACAGACACCCAAAAGCATAAGAGACTGGGCCCAAAAGATTGGTCGGAAAACACTTGAATTCTGTAATCAGTTGATACAGAAAAGACATCCGGAGCAGGCATTCAGAAGCTGCATGGGAATTATGAATCTTACAACCGGATACCCTGCAGAGCGTGTTGAAAAGGCCTGCGGCATGGCATTATCCTTAAAGGCCTGTTATTACAGGAATGTAAAGAATATTCTAAGCAACAATCAGGATAGATTGTTTGAAGAAAGAAAGCCTGAATATGTATCTGTTAATCATAATAACATCAGAGGAAAAGATTATTACCGAAATATGGAGTCAGATCATGCTGCAGCTCATAGATAAACTGAATGAAATGAGACTTCATGGTATGGCAAAATCTCTTGAACAGCAGATGCGCGGCACTCTTTATGATGAGTTGAGTTTCAAGGAAAGATTTGAGATGCTTACCGAAGGCGAGTATCTTTACCGTAAAAACAGACAGCTGCAGTTGTTATTAACCAAAGCCAGGTTCCGTTACAAAGATGCCTGCCTTGAGGAGATTGATTTCCGGACAGGCAGAGGGATTACCAAAAGCTCCATACTTGAATTGGCCGAAAACAGATGGATCGGGGATAAAAGAAATCTGATTGTTTCAGGTCCCACCGGAACCGGCAAAACCTACATCTGCTGCGCCATCGGCAACAGCGCATGCAGAAGTGGAATAAAAACAATGTATGTCAGATTGCCAAGACTGCTGCAGGAGATACGGATTGCAAGAGCCGATGGAACATATATTAATATTCTTAAAAGACTGTCAAAGATAGCATTGCTGATTATAGATGATTGGGGTCTTGCACCATTTAGCGATATTGAGGGCAGAGACTTTCTGGAGGTAATAGAGGATAGATATAATATTCGCTCAACAATGATCGTCACCCAGTTTCCTGTGGACAAATGGCATGAGATAATCGGAGATCCAACGATTGCCGATGCAATATGCGACAGACTTGTTCATAACGCTTATCATATAAAACTCACAGGCGATTCTATGAGAAAAATAATGGCAGAAAATGAACACTGAAAAGATATCTTCATCAAGAAAAGATTCACATAATAAACTTGCAGAGTATTGACATGGTTTGGACAGTTGTGTTATAAAAAGAGACAGGAGAATTAACCTCGGTTTGGGTGTCCACTCAAAACCGGATTAGGTGTCCAAAGAGAGCGGAATGCGCATAACCAAGGATTTTTGCCAAAGTGCTTAATTCTAACAGCGCACAAAGGATCAAAACTACTGCCGATAGCATTTTTTCATTGCTATGTAACTTCCT
>DRDE01000094.1 GCA_011040095.1 Nitrospirota bacterium | reverse complement strand
GGGCGGCAGGGGTATATGGAGAGAACACAACAAGCGGCAATTATGGATTGCTTGGCGATGACAACTATGGTGTATACGGCAACAGCAGCGGCTGGGCCGGGTACTTCCAGGGGAATGCAAGGATAACTGGAAATCTGACTTTAGACGGCCTTCTTCTGGGATACACTGAAACCGACCCCCAGGTGGGGACGCTAACCAGTGGCAAGTGGTGTACATCCAACGGCACATCGGTCAACTGTACATCCGATATACCGGTCATAAGCGAGACCGACCCGGTTTTTGCAGTAAGCGCAGCCTCGGGGATAACCTCAGCACAAATCAGCAACTGGGACACGGCATACGGCTGGGGAAATCATGCATCCGCAGGATATGACACAACCAATGATTCATGGACAGGCACAGGGAACGTATATACAACATCAGGCAATGTCGGCATCGGCACAACAGCCCCCTATTATGCCCTCGATGTCCGGGGTAGTGTCAGCAGTTACCTTGGTTATTTTTATAATAACAACAACACAAGCGGCGGCAGCGCTTATGGCCTGTACGCCTTCGGTGATGCTTATGGCACAGGCACAGGATATGCTTATGGGAGTTATTTTATCGGACAGGGAGGCAACTCCGGTGGAAACGCCTATGGCACAAGCAGTTATGCTTATGCCTATGGTTCATCAAATGCCTATGGTGTTTATAGTTATGCAACCGGCGGCAGCACCACCGGCCGTGAGTATGCGTTTTACGGGGTAGGCGACGCCTATGTTTCCGGCAATGTCGGCATTGGGACAACAACCCCCGCTCAGCGTCTTGACGTTTCAGGTGGAAATGTCATCATTAAGGGGTCAGGAGGATTTGATACGATAGGTGATTCTGCATACCTGTATTTAGGTGATACAGGTGGCTATATAAGCAACTATCTTTCTAATACCAGTCCGCTTGAACACGCAATGGGTTTCAGATCTGCAGGAGATTTTACCTTTTATCCCCAGGGAGTTGCCGCTCTCAGAATTTGCAAAGACGGCTTTGTTTCGGTTAGAAACGGAGCATGTCCAACAGGGACCGGTATGGGTACGGGAGACCTGCAGGTTTCCGGCAATATCGGCATCGGGACAACAACACCGGCATATCGATTACACGCAGTCAGCACAACAACGTATAATAACAACCCTGCAATCTATGGAGAAAACGCCGTCACGGACTGGTATGGAATAGGGGTCAAAGGGGTCGGTCTTTACAAAGGAGTGGACGGCAGGGTAAGCGCAACAGGCGTCAACAGCTATTTTGGAGTTTACGGTTATGCATACACCTCCGGAGGAGGGGGCACAACATACGGGGTATATGGATACGCCAACGGCGGCAGCACAAATTACGGTGTGAAAGGCGTCAGTTACGGCTCAGGCTATGGCGGCCATTTTTACTCCGGCTCCGGCACGGGCATCTATGCCTCAACCGGAAGCAGTTCCGGATATGCCGCTGAATTCAGGGGAAATGTAAAAATCATAAGCCAAAGCACCGGTGCAACAGTTATGGAGCTTGGAGAAGGGCTGGATTACGCCGAGGGATTTGATGTATCGGATGAATCAAAAATCAATGCCGGGACCGTACTGATTATAGATCCTGAAAACCCCGGCAAATTAATGATGAGTAATAAAGCATATGACACCAAAGTTGCCGGCATAGTAGCCGGCGCCAACGGCCTCGGGTCCGGTGTGCGTCTTGGAGCAGACCGCTTTGACTCAGACGTGGCGCTTGCCGGAAGGGTGTATTGCAATGTTGATACAACAGAGGCAGGCATTCAGCCGGGAGACCTTCTCACTACCGCAAATATTGCAGGTTATGCAATGAAGGCAACTGACTATCAGCGTGCTCAGGGTGCGATTCTGGGCAAGGCAATGGAGAGTCTGGAAAAAGGCAAAAAAGGACAGATACTCGTCCTTGTAACATTACAATAAAGGGAGGTAATGGATATGAAAAAACTAATAATCATAATCCTGACAGCCTCTCTTGTATTTATCGGGCTGCAAAACCGGGCTTTTGCCAAAGTTGTAAGTAAGAATGAGGCATTACAGGCAGCAAATAACTGGATTACGTTAATCATAAATAAAAAAGGCGACTGGGGCGGTTCAGATACTGCTGTGGTGGAAGATATCCGGGAACTTAAAAGAATGGGCAAGACAATCGGATATTTCAGCGAGGTGAGTCCCCGGGGGTTTATTATTGTTTCTCTAAGGAAAGAGTTGGCCCCGATAAAGGCATATTCATCTGAAAACGACCTTGACCCGGATGTTAACAAGGGCATGGCTAATCTGATTAAAGAGAAAATGGCGCAAATTATAAATGAGATCGAACAGCAGCTCGGCCCACTGGATACTATCAGGTCACGCGACCTTCGGAACATACTGGAAATCAACTACAGCAGTGCATGGGATGAACTGATAGGCAGCCGGGGAGAAAAAACCCCTGAGGTCTTTCAGTCGGATGTCGGTTTATTGAACTACCAGGAAGGAGATATACTGCTGACATCTTCCTGGCATCAGAGCGCCCCGTACAACGATCAGACACCTGCAGGAGCTACATGCACACACACTCTTGTAGGATGTGTGGCAACAGCAGGGGCGCAGATAATGCGTCACTGGAACTGGCCGCCGTATGGGGTCGGCGTCACTTACAATGACACTTATGACTGGCCTAATATGCTTGATCGCGCTACTACGGCATCAAGCGCTGCGGAAAGAGCTGCAGTGGCTGAGCTTAATCATGAAGTGGGTGTGGCAGTGGGGATGAACTATGGATGTGACGCTTCAGGGGCATACACATACGATATGGAAGGCGTATACGAGAATCAATACCGCTACTCAACTGCCGCTGTCAGAAGAAACCGCAATGATTACACTGCAACAGGTTGGTTTGACCGGTTAAAATTACAATTTAACGCTAATCGACCTGTTCAATACAGATTAGTGGGCCACTCAATTGTAGGAGACGGCTGGCAGGAGATTGGAGCCACTCCGACAAGGCAATACCACATGAACTACGGATGGGATGACGGTCACAATACATGGTGGACCCTTGATGCTTTGTACTTAGGTGGAATAGATGAGGAGTACATAATTGAAAACATCTATCCTGCACAGGCGACAGGCAGTTGGATATCCGGCACATATGCGAAGCAGTCATTCCCCTATCGCTATTTTGACAGGGATGCCACAGGCTACAGCGCAACTTTTGAAAGCGGACAGTATTTACAGTTTCTTCCGGACATTACCGTAACTAATACAAGCGCTACCGGCGGGTCTTTCAGGTTTGAAGGCTCAGGCACATTAAACACACGTCTTTTTACCCGCGGAGACACATCGACCGGAGTTAGAATATATAACGGCGCCATCAAGGTGAACCAGAACGGCAGTATAAAATTTAACTGAAATATTATTACGACAAGAAACAGGGTAATAGTTCAGTAAAAACAGTGGGAAATTGTTGATTTGTTCGGGACAATTGATTTTGAAAATCGACCGCGCTTGCCGGGCGAATTTTTACAATATTGCCCGGGATGACATTTTAGTCCATATAAAAAAGAAATCTTACTTGAAATGTTTTGCGGCTGACACAGCTTCAAAATTAAATGTCATCCCGGTTCCTAACCGCCGATTATACTCCTGTCTTCTTCCATAGCTTCGTATATTTCCCTCTGGATAGCCGGATATGTAGTAGAAATCCACTTGTCACCGAAGTGGCGCGACAGAACATTGAGGGCTTGCGCATTGTCGCTCTCTATTATAAAAATAATTTTCAGGGGTGATTTGCCGGCTATTTCGTACCTGTCAATCTTTTTACACATTTTCCGGAAGGTCTTATCTTTACCCTTTCTGTACCATTCTTCCCTTTCCCTGTTTATTGCCTCAATTGATATTCCTTCCTTTGCGTCAAATACGGATACATAAAGCATGAAAACCTCCGTTGTCGGTTATCCGTTATTCGAGTAACGGATACCGGTTAAGGGTTAACAACTTTCCTCCCTTCGATAAGCCTCTCTACAACGGATGGATCAGCGAGTGTAGAGGTGTCCCCTATTTCATTTTCTTTGCCTTCGATTATTTTCCTCAGAATTCGCCTCATTATCTTTCCGCTCCTGGTCTTGGGCAGTCCGTCCACAAGCTGTATTGCATCCGGTTTTGCAATGGGGCCGATATCCTTTCTTATCTGCGCAACAAGCTCTTTTTCGAGTTCCGCGCTTCCGCTGAAACCACTGTTCAGAATGACAAAAGCATATATGCCCTGTCCTTTTATTTCATGCGGGAAACCGACAACAGCAGCCTCTGATACCGAGGGGTGGGCAACAAGAGCGCTTTCAATCTCGGCAGTGCCCAGCCTGTGGCCTGATACGTTTATTACGTCATCAATCCGGCCCAGCAAATGATAATCCCCGTCTTTGTCGACCCTGGCGCCGTCACCGCTGAAATAGGCGCCCCTGACCTGCGAGAAATATGTTTCCTTATAGCGTTTGGGGTTGCCGTAAATATTTCTTGCAATACCGGGCCATGCTTTTTTAATTACGAGCGACCCTTCCGCGCCGGTCTTGACTGGAGAACCTTCCGCGTCAACTATCATAGGCTCCACACCGAAAAAGGGCCTGCCTGCATAACCGGGTTTCATCGGAGTTGCGCCGGGAAGGGAAGAGATAACAATTCCCCCTGTTTCAGTCTGCCACCACGTATCCACTATGGGACACTTTCCCTTTCCGATATTCCTGTGATACCAGAGCCATGCATCGGGGTTTATAGGTTCACCGACAGAGCCCAATAGCCTGAGACTGCCGAGGTCTCTTGTCTTTGTCCATTCATCTCCTTCTTTTGCAAGCGCCCTGATAACCGTGGGAGCCGTGTAAAATATATTTACCCCGTACTTTTCCACTATCTCCCAGTACCTGTCGGGCCTGGGGTAAGAGGGAACGCCTTCGAACATTATGCTTGTCGCCCCGTTGCACAGGGGACCATAGACAATATATGAATGTCCTGTTATCCATCCTATATCGGCAGTGCACCAGTAAGTGTCCTCTTCATGGTAATCAAAGATATACTTAAAAGTCGTCGCCGTATAAAGCAGGTAACCTGCCGTTGTATGGAGCAGTCCCTTCGGCTTTCCGGTGCTGCCGCTTGTATACAGGATAAAAAGGGGATCCTCTGCATCCATCTTCTCAGGCTCGCACCATGATGATATATCTTCCCTGCTGAGCTCCTCCTCTGCAAAATAATCCCTGCCCTGTTTCATAACAACGTCTATTCCTGTTCTCCTGATTACAAGACAGCGTTTTATGCAGGGTGTTTCCTCCATTGCAATATCCGCATTTTTCTTCAGAGGAATCACCTTTCCAGACCTGAACGAGCCGTCGGACGTAATGAGGATTTTCCCGCGGCAATCATTGATTCTTTCCCTGAGAGCAGAGGCGCTGAATCCCCCGAAAACTATGCTGTGAACAGCGCCGATCCGGGTGCAGGCAAGCATGCCGATGGCCAACTCCGGTATCATGGGCAAATAGAACACGACCCTGTCGCCCTTTTTAATGCCTGATTTTTTCAGGAGATTGGCAAACCTGCAGACAAGGCGGTGGAGTTCCTGGTATGTATAGGTTTTATTCTCCCCGTCTTCCGCTTCCCAGATGAGCGCCGCCTTGTTCTTTCTCGGTGTATTTAAATGTCTGTCTATGCAGTTGTAAGATACGTTTAGTTTGCCGCCTGTGAACCATTTGATCTCCGGTTTTATGAAGTCTCTCTCAACAACCTTGGTCCATTTTTTAAACCATGATAAGTTTTCTTTAGCCATGTCCGCCCAGAAGCCTTTCGGGTCCTCCACTGATCTGAGGTATAACTCCTCATACTCTTTCCTGCTCTTAACAAGAGCATTTTTTGAAAATTCTTTGGGCGGTGGAAAAACTTTCTTTGCTGATTTTAATGCCTGGCTGGATTTTTTTGCCGACATGCCTTGATCCTCCTTGCAGATTTTAACAGGTTAATAAGAGCGGTAAATTTCATCTCTTTCCATATCCGGCGCAATGCATTTTCCGTTTCCCGGACTGCTTTATCCGGCATGCTGCAGCGCCCGGCGCATATACTATAAACCATTCGGTAAAATCCATACGGGACTTTAGTATAGTAATGGATTTGTTAATAAATGTTATCATACATTTATATATTTGCAAAAACCTGTCAAAGAAATAATGCCTGCAAAAAACCCTGCATACCGGCAGGAGACTGTCCGGCAGGAAATAAAATCCGCGCTTAAAGGGCAGACTCTTTCGGCTAAAGATATATCCGGCGCTGTCAGGGTCTCTGAAAAAGAAGTGTACGAGCATCTTTATCATATACAAAAGACTATCAATAAAAGAGACCGCGCTCTTGTTGCAACCCCCGCGGCATGCAAAAAATGCGGATTCACGTTCAGGAAAAGAGAGAAACTTAAAAAGCCGGGCAAGTGTCCCGTATGCCGGAGTGAAACAATAAAAGAGCCGCTTTTTTCAATTCCCTAAGCCCTGGTTGAATTATTTTTTCATCCTGTTATAATATAATTCTCAAGGGATCAACAGGCTAAATAATCGGATGACAACTGTAATTAATCTGAACATCCTGAATTTTTTCAGACTGAAGCTTAACAAGTATACGGTTAATGATGTGCGTGTAGATGCTCATTTTTCAGATACAAGAGAAAATCATTCTACAAAAAATGAACATGTTATTGATATAACCCCTTGCAGCAAAGTAGTGGCTGATAAAGAGGCCGGCGATAATAACGGCAGAGAACCAGCCATTCGCAACTTTAGCCCGGCTGAGTTGGTTTTTCAACCGGACCAACCGGCCGTAATCAATAAAACCTATGACCGCAGAGGAAATAGCGTTCAATACTTTCAGTCCAAGGGCATGCACATAGATTCATATATTTAATTATTGAAAGCAGAATCCCGAACCTTCCACCCACTTAATCCTACAATAAAAATCAACCTGGATGCCTGGAATAAGTAATCCTGCGCCCACAAGCCGGTTCAGGGGATAGACTATTCCATTTTGCGGCATATAGGGAATATCCTTATAGAAAAAACATGCTTTCCCCCTCTCAAGAAGACAATTCATTAAGCCGATATAATGGATATGTTTTTTGTCATTAAGTTTCAATAAACAATTTTAAAGGAGGAAGGAGAAAGATGAAAAAAATAATCATCACAGTAATTTTCTGCGTTTTGATGCTTGCAACAACGATGGCATTTACCGGGTGTGGCGGAAGCGGCGGAAGCGGCTCCAGCATAAGCGGAAGCGGAGAGTAGAAAATTAAATTTAATGATTAATGGAGGAAGTGAAATGAAAGCATCCAATGCTATACCCCGTTTTTTAGTCGTCATGACTTTATTTGCAGCATTGATATTCACCGGCGCAATTGCCAATGCCTTGACATCAGGCGAAACCTACACAATTACTGTCCAGAAAATAGATTCAGACGGCACACTGAATTCAAATACGTCATCTGATTCAGCTACCGCTGATTCAGACGGCAAGGTCTCCTTTTCTTTAAGCGGCATCCCTGACAACAGCTCATGCAATTTTCTTCTGATAACAATTAAAGACAGCAACGATAATACTGTACGACGCTCCATCTCCCCCTGTCCGAATTCCGGTGAGTCACTGCCTGTAGGTGTGTCCAGCCTGACAAACTCCCAGACGGAGGCATTATTAGCAGCGCTGGAATCTGCAGGGACAGACGACCCGATTCTTGCAGTTTTCGGATTTGTGGTAGTCCGGTCAACATCAGCCACTTCATCCGAGCTGATTTTTATGGCCGACCTTGTCAACCAGGGCATTAACAACAGCGGAGGTTTTATCGATTACCTGACAAGCAACGGCGTAACAAGTACGCAGATAGCGACATATAAAAGCAGCATAGTATCCAGGCTGGCTGATAACAGCAGTGGGTACAGTAAATTCATAAAGGACTCTGTGGATGCAAGCACGGATGCCGAGAAATTAAATGCCCGCGGCGAGGCTGCTTCAAAATTATTATTAGTGCTGGTTGAGGCAGCAACTACAGCCGGGTTTTCACAGGACAGGGTTTTAGAAGCATTTAACGGCATGGGGGCAATCGTAGTCCCTTTGATGGATACGGGAGTAACTAACGGCGACATATCCAGCGCTACGTCAAAGATGATTGATTCCAGTATCGGAGGGGGAATTCAGAAACTGAAGGCGGACAAGGATATTGAAAAATACTCGACGGCCCTGACAACGCTTGGGGCTTCAGGTGATGATGTTACAAATTACCAGTCTGCAGCGAATACTCTTCTAAATACAATGGTTAGTGCATTTCAGGCATTTGAACAGGTTTTTAACGGCAGTGAGACAGAATCCGAGATTCAGGCCGTTCAAACAACATTTGAAGCAACCATGCAGACTGCATTTGAAAAGTTCATGACGGATACCGCTGCTTCAGACAGTCGAGTATCCACTATGGTATCAAATATCAATGCCGAAGCTCCATCAGCCGTATCAGCGGCTGACTTCAAGTTTTACACGTCCAATGGATCCCAGGTAAACTGGCCTGTAACCATGGCGGTAATTGTTGACTGGGTGTCAAGTATTTCAGCAAATGGCGGAGGGATGACCTACACGCCTGATAATACTACTATCCCGAGTAATATGACCTGGCTGGGGACATGTTCTGTTAGTGGAAATTATGACAAAAGCAGTTGTCTTGGGGCATCCGGCGACTGGACGCCGGGAAGGACGGATTTTGAATCACAGGGAATACCCACGAGCTATGCCTCGATATTCGCCATCCAGGAAGATATCATGATCCTCGAATTTGTACGATGGGGATCGCAGGAATCAGCCGGAAACGACATGAGCGCCCAAGAGACCCTTGAGAAGAGTTTCTCCGATTCAGTGGCAGCTTTATCAAATAATATAGGTGGAACAACCGACGGCTCTACCGCAATCAGCAGCACACTGAAATCAGCGGTTATCACCCTTTTGAAATCACCGCAGTTTTAAAGTTGCAAAAAAGGGATAAGGGGCGGTCTTTCAAGGCTGTCCCTTATCCTCTCCCTGTCCGGGAGCCGCAGGTTTTTCCTGAAGCGGACCGGGTGTTGTGTCCGCAAGAGGTTTGGCCGGGGCTTCTTTGACAGTTACCGAAGACATGACAGAGCCTCTCCTGACAGAGATTATGGCAAGCGACAGGGAGGTAATCATAAATAAAATGGCTGCAGCGGTTGTCAGCTTGCTGAGAAAAGTTGCAGCCCCCCTGCTTCCGAAAAGGGTCTGGCTCGAACCTCCGAACGCGGCGCCCATCTCAGCGCCTTTGCTGCTCTGGATCAGGATAATGAAAATCAGAAATAAACATACTGTTAAATGGAGTATAAGCACTGCTGTAAACATTTATTCATATTCCTTTTTATTTTTTTATTGCGCCTGTTACTATTCCGGCAAAACTGTCCGGCTTGAGACTTGCGCCTCCCACAAGCGCCCCGTCCACTTCAGGCTCTGACATCAGTGATTCGATGTTGTCCGGTTTAACGCTGCCGCCGTACTGTATTCTCACACTGTCGGCGCCGTCCTTATTCTTTCTCAGCCATTCACGGATATATGTGTGCGCTTCATTGGCCTGTTCTTTTGTGGCTGTCTTTCCCGTGCCTATAGCCCAGACCGGCTCATAGGCAATTGTTATTCCTTCAAGTGATAAATCTCTCAAAGAACCGGCAAGCTGCGTGTCTAATATCTCGAAAGTCCTGTTCTCTTCTCTTTCATCCAGAGATTCCCCGATACAGAGGATTACTTCAAGATTATTGTTCATAGCGGTTTTAATCTTTTTATTTACGATCTCATCGGTTTCCGAGAAATACTGTCTTCTTTCCGAATGCCCGATGATTACGCAGGAACATCCCGCAGACAGGAGCATGCCGGGAGAAACTTCGCCGGTATAAGCGCCTTTTTCCTCATAATAGACGTTCTGGGCTCCAAGTATGACATTTGATGATTTCAGAAGCCGGGATGCGGCTGCCAGAGAAGTAAAAGGCGGCGCAACCAGGATGTCGACATCCGTAATATCCCTGACCATCGGGAGGAAGGCATTGATAAACTCTTCTGTTTCCTCAATGGTCTTATGCATTTTCCAGTTTGCCGCTATATAGGGTTTTCGCATAGAGAATAATTTAGTTGAATTTACCCTTCAAAGTCAAGTCAACGCATTGCCTCTGTCAAAATATTCATGTGTACTGGATGGTGTCAGACTTAATTAGTTGCGATTATAGTGAAAAACATTCTTTAGATTTTTTGGTTCTTTCGTATTTAAGTTGAAAAGCAAATAAACAGGCAAAGTAAGGCAAGGAAATAAGAAGAAAAAAAGAGAGAGCATCGAATCTCAACCGTATCTGGTATAGTTTTATAGGCAAAAAACAACACCGGAGGTGAAATTCGATGCAATTAGATAGTGTCAGAAAAGTGCTGGGAATTGCAAATTATAAAGTAGAGTATATGGTACATCACAGCGAAAAGAAGATAGAGTTTGTATTAAAACAGACGGCGTATATGCCAGCATGCAGCCTGACTGTAAGGAGGCCGTAGGCCGACTGGAAGTCAGGCTGCGCGAAAATTTTTTTGACATCCTCCTTCCCCCTCCCTATATCTTCCGTTTTGTTGTATATCCTGCTCAGGATTAATTATAATGCACTTCTTCAGGTGTTCTATACCCTAATGCCTGGTGAAAACGTTCATTGTTGTAAAATGGAAAATAGGCGCGATCAATTTTTACACCCTTCAACAGGTATGGATATATCTTATGCTCCTGCCTGCTTTTGCTTAAGTCAGCCTTGGGATATATAGCCTGTATGTTCATTAGCCTCATTAACCTCTGCACCCTCTTCCTGTTTATTAAATACCCTTCGCTCGTTAAATATACCACCATCTTTCTGCTTCCATAAAATGGCGTTTTCAAATACTGCTTATCTATCATCTCCATAAGTTTATGGTTGTATGCATCTATTGGAACCGGCTCATAGTAAAGAACTCCCTTGGATAGTGATAGTAAATTACATTGCTTTGATATGCTCAATTCAGGGTGATCCC
>DRDE01000093.1 GCA_011040095.1 Nitrospirota bacterium | reverse complement strand
ATGGAGGGATGACATGGAACAAGAACCTATCTTAAAAGAGATTCGTAGAATAAGACTCGATATTGAAGCAGAGTGCAAGAACGATCCTCAGAAATACTATGAACATATCCAACAGATACAGATGCAATACAGCAATAGGTTAGTTCGTTTCAAACCAAAGCCAGCATTGAAGTTAGCCAAAGCTGAATAAAAAAAGTCTAACAACAGCATGGAGTGAATGCAGACCAGTGGTGACTTTTTTAGGTTGCAGTAGTTTATGATTTGCAAATTGTCTTTTTGCATTTTGTAGTGCTTCATGGTCTGCATCACTCATGCAGGCGTTATGTGAAAGATGATGAAACAAAAACCACTTGCTCCCAAATTGGGATTATTATATAATATGGTGTGAGAGTAATTGCACGTAAAACATTAAGAGAATTTTGGGAGAGTCATACAGATGCCCGACAGCCATTACAAGCATGGTATGCAGACGTAAAACATGCTGTTTGGAAAAAGCCATCAGATATAAAAGAAGTTTATCGAAATGCCAGCTTTATTGCTAATAATAGAGTTGTATTCAATATCAAGGGGAATAAATACCGATTAGTAGTAGTTATTCAGTATGAACATTCAATTGTTTACATTCGTTTTGTCGGGACACATCGAGAATATGACAGGATTGATGTTGCCACAATTTAATTGGAGGTATTAAACATGAATATTAAACCAATCAAAACAAAATCAGATTATCAGGCAGCCCTTAAAGAAATAGAAAAGCTTTTAGACGCCAAGCCTAACACACCACAGTCCGATCGTTTGGAGGTGTTGACTATACTTGTGGAAGCTTATGAAGAAAAACATTATAACATTCCTTTACCAAACCCCGTAGAGGCAATTTTTTATCATATAGAGAGTCGCGGTTTATCACGAAAAGATTTAGAACCATACATTGGAAGCCGCGCTCGTGTATCTGAAGTATTAAATCAAAAACGTCCCCTCTCAGTTGATATGATACGGAAGCTTCATCAAGGTCTTGGCATCCCTGCAGAGATATTAATTCAACCATATAAATGTAAGAAAGCAGCTTGATAAAAAAATCACATAACCAGCGGATGCACTCGAATGTGTGCCAGCTGTGATGATTTGGGCTTTGTTTAGCTTCTGTGGTCAAACGGTTATTTAGGATGTGTTTGTTTTATATGGCACACATCGGTGATCCAATCGTTATCTCAAAAAAATGATTGAAAATAAACGGCTGATAATTTATCGATGTCTTTTGAGTTTGCGGAAGAAATAAATAATAAAAAAGGCATAGAGAAAAAAGACGATATAAACTACAATATTAGTCAAATGCTTATCCGGTTGACGCAGCAGAGATGTTTTTAGTATCCTGATTGAGTGGGAAGACCAGCATATCCAAAAACGATGTGGGATTTTCGCGAACAGTTTTCAACAGAGCAAAGATGCCTGGAATATTTGATATTGTGTAAATGGCCAGAGGGATTTAAGTGCCCTCATTGCTGTGGCAGTCCCTCTGTGTCAGGATAGAAGTCCGGTAAGATGAAACAGATATTTGGCCTATAATATGCTTTAGCATTTTATCGAGTTCTTGTTTCCTTCTTCAGCCTTTCGATTTCCCCGGGTGTAAGATAACGGTATTCTCCCGGTTTCAGACTGCCGAGTTCAAGCCCGTTAATTCCGGTCCTTACCAGTTTTATAACAGGATGCCCGACCCTCTCAAGCATCCTCCTGATCTGCCTCTTTCTGCCCTCATATATCGTAATCTCCACCCAGGAATTTGCCTTTGCCATTTTTATCTTCCTGACCTTTGCAGGGGCCGTCATGCCGTCTTCAAGCCTGACTCCCCTTTCCAGTTTCAATACATCCTTATCCTCCAGGAAACCGTCTATCTTTACACGATATGTCTTCGGTATCTTTTTTTTCGGCTGCAATATTACATTTGCCAGATTACCGTCATTCGTCAAAATAAGCAGCCCCTCTGAATTAAAGTCAAGCCTGCCCACAGGGAAGACCCTTGCCTTCACCCTTTTCAGGAAATCCTTTACCGTTGGCCTTCCTTCGGCATCATGCGAGGCTGTAAGACAGTTAACCGGTTTATTAAATGCCATGTAAATTTTTGACTCAACCCTGCTGATGAGCTTGCCCTTCACTTTAATATGATCTCTCTCAAGGTCGGCTTTCATACCGATTGTTGCAGGCTTGCCGTTGACTGTCACCAGTCCCTCAAGTATCATCTCTTCAGCCTTTCTTCTTGAGGCAATGCCGCATCTTGCTATAATCTTCTGAAGCCGCTCTTCCATGTTTTTCTCCTCAATCCATTGATTCAAATAATATAAACCTGGTCTCACCGGCCTTCAGGTTTACAGACTCAACCGGTTTTTCTCCTTGCCCGCACAGGTTAACGTATACACGATATTGACCTTCAGGCAGAAACAGGCGGCTCAGATATATCTCACCGGGAAGTGTGCGCCATGTCCTCGTATCCGCCCTTTCTATAAAAATATTGGCTATATTAAGGAGTGTCCTTGCTGTCTCGTTTTTTGTGACAGACCTGATCGCAACCTGTTTTGCAGCCACCCTTGCCGCTGTTTTGGCAATGACCCTGACGCTGCGGTCTTCCAGGTTTTTAACCGCTATTTTATTAATATCCTCCACAAGTTCGGTCTCTGCCTCTATTCGCACTCCGCCGGACTCTGCAATCACCCTGCCGCTGCGGCAGGCCGGCGGTTTTACTTCATACCTGGGGAAGGCAATCGTGACAGGCCCATCTTTCAAAGGCACAAAGAGTTTGCTCTCCCTCTTGACCGGGGACCTGCCGTTAAAAAGAATAAAGACCACCTTGCCAAGCCCTTTTGCCTCCCCCTGTTTCAACCACTCAGGGCCATCGGCCCCCGGGACAATAGACCGGATTTCTTCAGTTCTGTTTACTGCGCCGGCAACCCTGAAGAGGTCCTCTAAAAGAATGCGGGGAACCGGGACGCCGTAATCTCTCTCATAATCCTTAAAGACCTGCCATGCCTTATAATAGTCAATATATGCGTCATCCAAATTATTATCAACCTCATATATGATACCGCTGAGATACCTTGCAAAGGCGTCTTCTTTATAGACATTTTTCCCCTCATATTTATCATTTATGGCTCTTAGATTCATATCAAGCCGCCTGATTTCAACAAGGGCCTCATCGTACCCTGCAAGCCCGGCATAATTAATGGCGGAAAACAGGTTTATAAGCGCCCTCTCAAAGTCTTCCCCTGCATAGGGTATTGTATAGTCATTAACCAGGAAAGAGACGGACTCTTTTGTAAAGCTCTTTGTCCACAGATCCTCTGCAAGGGCGTCAGCACTGTGGAAGTATTTGTTGCTTTCTTCATAATTGCCGCACAGCATATTAATCATTGCAGAGTCCAGGAGGAAAAGCAGTCTCTCGTTTGAGCCGTAATCCTTCTCATGCTCTTTTACATATTCAACGGCAAGGGGACAACTGCCGGTGTCCATGTAATTATCGAGGATATTGTAATTCAGGCTCCCTGCACACGCGGACAGGGTAAAAAGAACAAGCATGGCCGGCAGAATAATTCTCATAATCTTATCATATTGTAACGGTTTTGCGGTAACGCAGGGGCCGATCTCCTGATGGATTGATGCCCATTGAAAATTACAATTTCATTTTCGGACGCTTTACAAACTTCTTTATTTTCTTCTCGCCTATCCAGGCCTTCCGGTGAGTCTCTATATCGATAAGCTCCAGATTCACCTGGTAAAAGATAACCGCCTTGCCATCTGCCTTGTCTATGATGCTGTTGATTGTGCCCTGGAGCATAAAGTCGGCCCCGATCTCCCTGCGATCAGCCTTTGCGGTTTCCCGGGAAGAGTGGGTTGCCTGATCCTTCCGTTCCCCCCTTATCTCCCCCCTCTCTTCACTGCTTGCTACAAAATCCACATCACCGGAGTTAATCAGCGCCCTCTCGAGGTCCTTGACAAATGTCTGCACATTGATATGTTCATAACTGCGGTTCCTGACAGCGCCCACAATAACAACAGGCAGCTTCCCGCTGTTCTCCCTGATAAATCTTCTGAGCCAGGGCCGGCTCAATGCATCCTTAATCATCTCCTCTGATACAAGGCGTGAATCCGTATCATTCCACCTGCCGCTGAGGTCTATGACCTTATCCGTATCTACCCTTTCTACTGATGTGGCGCAGCCGGTGAGGATAAATCCGATACATATGAAAATTAACAGGATAGTTTTTTTCATGATAAACACCTCCTTGTCTTAAAAAATATAGTTTAAAATAGCTCAAAAGTTGCTCAATGGCAGTTCAAAATTGTTAAAACCGCCTGCAAACAACTTTGAGCAATTGTTGAGCCACCTTTAAACAACGTTGAGCAAAGTGATTCACTCCCACTCAATAGTGCCCGGGGGTTTTGAGCTTATGTCAAAGACAACCCTGTTTACGCCTTTGACTTCATTGATTATCCTGTTTGAGATAATGCCGAGAACATCGTAAGGAATCTTTGCCCAGTCAGCGGTCATGCCGTCAACACTCGTTACCGCGCGCACGGCTATAACGTTTTCATATGTCCTCTCATCGCCCATAACCCCCACGGTTTTTATAGGGAGCAGCACTGCGAATGCCTGCCATATCTTATCGTAGAGACCCGCCTTTTTGATCTCTTCAAGGACAACTGCATCCGCCTTGCGGAGAATTTCAGCCCTCTGGGGGGTAACCTTATCAATAATTCTTATTGCAAGTCCCGGCCCGGGGAACGGATGGCGGTTGATAATCTCATCGTGCATCCCCATTTCT
>DRDE01000092.1 GCA_011040095.1 Nitrospirota bacterium | reverse complement strand
TTGGCTCTTACATCCTTCTTTTAAACAATTCGGCGGCCTTGGAAACGGATACCTCCGCCCAAGCCTTATTATTTCCTTGAAACATAACATGAAAAAAAGCGACAATACTATTCACCTTGCCCGAAGCTGTGGAGGTTCTTCGTCGCCTAAACGTTTCGCTCCCTGCTTCGGGTTCCTTTCTTTTTTCTTTCTTCCGGCTATTTTAATCTGATTTGCTAAAGATTTGGGTTGGCTTATTTTGATTAATTTGCGGCTTTCGGGGTTAGTTTAATTTGCAATACAACATACGCCCCATCTCCTTCATGTATACATCAAATCCCGCTTTCCCCTTTGCATAGATTTCGTACATCTGATTCAATATCTCCTGCTTACCTAATGCTTCTTCCATTCCTACTCTTGCTTTTTTCCGTTTCTTTGTGTTTTCCTTCATTTGTGGCTCCTTCCTTTTTTAAGGATTATTGGTTTCCCGTGGATTATATCTACGGGGGAGCCACTCTTTCAACTTTCAACTAAAAATAGTATATCCTCTATCAAAGGAACCAAGAACGTGGAACAAATCAGATAAACAATACTTGATAGATACTATTCTAAGAGGATTTGTTATGCCTCCAATTTTCCTTCATGAAAAAGGAGATAAAGAGTTCATTGTAGATGGACAACAAAGACTTAATACTTTATGGAAATTTAAAGATGACAATTTGGATTTAAGTGAAAAATTTTCAAAAGATATTATCAATGATGACAAAAATAAACAAAGGAATAATGGTAAGGGAGCATACAAATATACAGAGTTACATAAAGATTGGCAGGATAAGTTTGACAGTTATCCGATAACAGTAATTCATTTAAGAGATTATGACGATGAAGAAATTAGAGATTTATTTAGAAGGTTACAGCGTGGAAAACCGCTTAATCCGAGTGAAATATTAAATGCATATCGAGGCAATATCGTATTAACGATGAGAAAATTAGCCAGTCACAAGTTTTTTAGTAGTATTGTGCCTGTAAAACCAGTTCGATATAAACATTTTTATCTCGTAGCGCAAATTATTTTTTTAGAAAGTGAGGGCATAAAAGATATTAGTCCAAAGTATATAAAAGATTTTTTCGAAAAAAATGAAAGTCTTGATCAAAGCTCAAAAGTCTATACAAGAGTGAACAAAATTCTGAATTATTTAGCAGCTACATTTCAAACAAAGACACCTGAAATCAGAAAACCAGGATGGATAATCACACTATATCTATTTACAGCTCATCTTATAGAAAATTATGCTGTGGATAATCAAAAGGATAACCTTAAAGAGTTTTTCATAGACTTTTATCAAAAGATCGTTAATTCTTCCGCTTCAGGTGATAAAGAACTAATAGATTTTAATCTTGCGATCAGTAAAGGAACGACCAGTCAATCAAATCTAAAGTCGCGATATGGAGTCTTTCTGAAAAAAATTCTTGATAAATATCATCCCGCAAGATTAGATGAAAATAGACTGTTTAATGATGATCAAAAGATAGCGATTTTTAGGAGAGATGAGGAAAGGTGTCAAGTATGTCGTAGGAATCTAACTTACCGGTAACCCTGATACACAGTATCATCATAAAGATAAGTATATTGAAGGGGGGCAGACGGAAATTAATAAAGGATTATTAGTATGCAGAGATTGTCATCTGAATAAAATTCATGGATCAAAAAGAACATAAATCAGCTTTTTCTCCTATATCCTGAAAATGATGATTTTGATAAGCCTTTAGAAGATTTTAAGTTTTACAAAGATATGACCCTCTTTGTATGTCCCATCAGGCTTTCCCAGGGGCTTAAGGTAGAACGAAATTCTTTAGTATGCATTGAATGCTTAATGAACTGACAGTCCCGAATTTGTTTAATAACGGCTTTCGGAGTTATGTATTCTTTAAATTTTTTCAAAATATTTGTCGCAGGCAAATCAATAAACTTCATCATGTGTTCCAATATCAATAAGAGCCACTTTATTTTTTCCAATAAATTCAAAGATTACTCTGCAATCATATCCAACAACAAATGCCCATTGTCCCTTAAGTTTACCGCTGAGTTTGTGCGTCTTTAATGTTGAATGGAAAGGATCTTTTTCAAAAAAGCTGATTAATTTCCAGAATTTATTTTCAATTCCAGGATTGGATTTTACGGATTTTTTGTAAGCCCTTTTAAAGCTGGCGCCCCATATCAACTCAATCATTCTCTAAATCTTTTTTCAGGTCCTTTGCAGTTCCTGCTCTGGTACGACCAGCCTTATATTCTTTAATTGTCTTTCCGGCATTAGCCGCGATCTGTTCCCTTCTTTTTTCAATGTGCCTGTGTTTCAGGACATCAAGTAAAATCTCCTGTTCTTCAAAAGAAAGGAATCCGGCTTTCTCAATGACATCATTTAATTTGGGTACAGCCGTTCCCATGCATGCCTCCTTACTACTGATTTTTTTATTATATCATAAGACGATATTCTAAATTCTCTTCGCGGCCTCTCTAAGCTCTCCCCTGACGGTCTCTTTCAATTTCTTCGGAGCAACCACCTCTACATGAGGCAGCGAACGATAAATCCACCTCTTTATATCCTCTAGTCCGACAACCTCAAATCTCATCTCAAGCCGCCCGTCCTTAAGCTCTTTTTCTTTCTGGCTTTGATGCCACTTTTTTCTCTGGATATAGGGCTTGCATTGTTTATCGAATCTTAAAACCACGTTAACCAGCTTTTCATCGAGCCATACCCCAAATGTGCCGGACAGCTCTTCTTCGGGGGAAATATTTACCGGAACAAAGTGCTCATTAAGAATCTTTAATGAGAGTATCCGGTCAAGGGCAAAGGTTCTCAACCCTTTCCTTAGATGACAGTATCCCCTGAGAATCCAGAATCCATCCTGAAAAAACACATAATATGGATCAACTTTACGAACAGACTCCTTATCTGAATAAAGGGTTTTATAATTAATCTCTATTCTTTGAAAATTTATGACTGCCTTATGGATCGAACCGAGATGGTCCTTAACAGCAAGAGGAGGTTCTTCTGCTTTCAGGACAATATGCCGGGGAATTTCTGTTCCCGTTTTTATGGAGAGTTTTTGTTCTATATCATTAAGACTCTTTTCCATGCCTGTCCCGAAGTTTTTCAACAGCCGTTTTGAAAGTGAAAGTGCAAGGGTCTCTTCTACTGAAACATCGGGTCTTCTCAAACTGTAGCCTTCTACGAACAGATAACTCTCTTTTTTCCTGTCATAATGAACAGGGAACCCGGCAACCTGCAGTGTCTGCAAATAGCGATGCACACTCCTTTCGCTTACCTCAAGGTCGTTCATCAGGGAATGAACAGTAATCTTCTCTTTATTTTCAATCTTGTTAAGAATAATAATCAAAGAATCAAATTTTAGCGACATAGCCCAAACGCCCCTTATACTGAACTTTTATAAGTACAGTATATTATACTCCACTGACAGCATTATGGCAGTCTATAATATTTGAAAAAAAAGAACGTCCCGATGAACATACAGTCTCATCGAATTATTAATTTCTAAAATCCACACTCCTCTGACTCGTACGAACCATTGAAACAGAGTTTGCCATAAAATAATCCGGATCAATGCACAGAGCAGGATTTATATGCCCTTACGAGCATTGCTGCAAGCAGTTCGAGTTCCCTGTCGATTTTTCCCTGTGCAGCATACTCTTCAGCAATGCCCTCAAGGTCATGCTGAATATTGGCATGATTCCGGCCGGTCGGAATTACGCAGTCACATTTAACAATCTTTCCCTTTTAAGTTCCAAACTCTCCGCTCTTGCTGCCACTACAACCTACACTTACGACTCCCTTAACCGCATTACAAAAGAAGATTACATGTACGATGCAGCAACAGGTTACCAGACGGTTTTTATATGAGAAAGATTTTGAAGGGTTTTGTCTTTTGTAATTACAGGAAGGTTAAGATACTTTGCGGTTGAGGCAATTATTTTGTCATGCAGTTCAGGGATGTCTGTCAGTTCGACCATTTTCCGTAATACAGGATAATCGAGCGGAATGAGCATGAAATTTTCACTGTCGTTGATTTTCTTTAAAAGTTTATTGAAATCAAATGATATGCGTTTTTTATCGAATATGCTTAATGCTTCTGCTATAACAATCGACGGGATAAATATAATATTTTTGCCGTTCTCACATTTTTCAAAAATCTCTGATACGTTGGGACTGATTTTAGGACTGTCGGTAAACTACCAGAGGAGGGCATGTGTATCAGTCAGGAAGTTCAGAGAAATGTTATATGACTGTTTTGCTGTAAAGAGATTTTTTTGCAGAGATGATATCTTTTTCCGTAATATTTATACCCTTGAGAATTCCTTTAAGAGATGCGATTTTTTTGCCTGTGGGGGTTAGTTTTTTGAGAACAGATAATTTTAAATCCGTAACTTCTTTTTCAATAGTCTCTATTTTATGGAGAATGTTAAAGGTATTTTTTGCTGTGGATTGTTTCATGAATATTACCTCCTTTATAATTGAAGCAACTACTAAAATTTACCATATCAACAATCTTCTGTCAAAACTGAGGAGGAATTTCAACGAGGGTTAAGTTATGAATAATGGCTATACTGAAGATTACACAACGCACAGTGACAGACTAATCATGTGTTTTCAACTTTTTTACGAATGAATCAAAAAACTCAATGCACGGAGCAGGATATGCAGGGGTCATATGCCCTTACGAGCATTGCTGCAAGCAGTTCGAGTTCCCTGTCGTTTTTCCCCTGTGCAGCATATTCTTCAGCAATGCCTTCAAGGTCATGCTGAATATTGGCATGGTTCTGGCCGGTAGGAATTACGCAGTCACATTTTACAATTTTTCCATTATCGTCAAACTCGTAAGAGTGATATAAGATTCCCCTCGGGACTTCTACTGCCGCTACCCCGATGCCTCTTTTTGCTTTTACCTCCTGCCGGGATTCCTTGAATTCCGAGTCCAGGAGCTCATCAATCAACCCGATTGATTCCTTTACTACATGGATACATTCCACAAGCTGGGCAATATTATTCATGAAGGGGTTATGGTTTACAGGAATAAGGCCAAAGCCTTCCGCCATCTCCTTTGCAGCCGGGTGGAGAAATTCAAAGTTATTGTTCAGCCTGGCCAATGCGCCTACTGCAAAAGAGTCCCGTGAAAGACGGCACCACTTGGATGTAGACTGGTCCGTCATATACTCGTTAGTCATCTTTTTATATTCTTCTTCCCTCATCCGTACACCGTCACTTGATACCATGTCTCCCCCGATGAATGGATAATCATCCACCCCTTTCAAAGAGACAAACTCTGTTTCCCTGCTAAAATCCGGCAGGCTGAATCCTTTGACAAGCTCGGCCACCAGCATGAGGTCCAATGTTATGTCTTTCAGGCGGTCGCTGAAACCACTCAGTTCCTCCTTGTCCGGGAGCATTGTAAATCCGCCCACCACCGTCCTTGTAGGATGCATGCGGCGTCCCCCGATGCAGTCGCATACATCATTGGCAAGTTTTTTTATTTTTGCAGCCCGGAGGACAACGTCTCCATGGGTCTTTATCAAAGGGAAGACGCTGCCGGTGTTCATGAAATCAGGCAGGACCAGGAAGCAGAGATGCAGTGTATGGCTTTGAAGGGTCTCCATATGTTTTAAAAGTATCCGGAGTTTCCGGGTTTGCTCGTCAGGAACAATTCCGAAAGCATTCTCTACGGCGCGGATACTTGCAAGGGTGTGGCCTATAGAGCAGATTCCGCATATCCTGCCGGTTATCCACGGGGCATTGTCCCATTTTTTCCCTTTCAGTATGGCTTCAAAGAACCGGGGTGTCTCAACAACTTCCCACTTTGCCTCCTGCAGTTTTCCGTTTTTGATTTTTATGCGTATATTGCCGTGGCCTTCAACCCTTGTGAGGGGTTTGATATTCACATTACAGGTCTTCTTCATTTAGTGTTTCCTTTTCCCATAAGGGACGAAAAGCCTCCGAAACATTCCAGCCGGTCCATGATTGTTTCTTCGGAAAAGCCGTATTCCTCCATGATCTTTTTCATCTGCTCCATATTCGGCTCATCAGCAGGTCCGCGGCATCCCCAGCAGCCGGCCCTGCTGTTAGGGCACCATGAATCACACCCCGCCCTCGTGACAGGCCCGAGACAAGGTTCACCGAGTTCAAATAAACATATGTTTTCGTTTCTCTTGCACTCCATACAGACCGGATACTTCGGGAAGACTATCGACTTTCCAATAGCAATGTGAAGCGCGATCTTTTCCACCTCTTCCTTCTTTACCGGGCATCCGTATATTTTCAAGTCAACCTTTACTATATCTTCCAGGGTCCTTACAGGTTCACTGTCTATCGGGTGCCTGCCGTATACTTCTTTTTTTGCCTTGTTGATATCCTTAAACCGGTTCTTGAGCTGATTGACCCCGCCGAAACATGCGCATGAGCCCAGCGCAACAAGCGTCTTTGCTTTTTTTCGTATCTTCTTAAGCCTCTTTACCTCATCGTCCCTTGTAATGCTTCCCTCCACAAAGGCAATCTCATAGTCATCAGACCCGCCGGTCATGGCCTCGCGGAAGTTCACCACATCAACGAGGGAGAGGAAATCGAGCAAAGTGGATTCATTGTTCAATATCTGCAGTTGACAGCCCTCGCAGGATGAAAATTCAAAGAATGCAACCCTCGGACGATACAGCGGAACCCCGAGATATGTCCTTGTTCCGGTTTCTCCGGCTTCCATATTCAGATCGCCTCCTTAAGGTTCATGACTGTCCAGTAGTCGAATACCGGTCCCGTAAGACATGTATATGTTGATCCCACATTGCAGCGGCAGCATTTTCCCATTCCGCAGTGCATGCGCCTCTCAAGTGAGACAAACATCTTCTGCATGGGGATATGAAATTCATTCAGCATATTACAGACAAATTTAAACATTACCGGGGGGCCGCAGACTATGGCGTATGTATTATGATAATATTCGCTGTCCCTCCCTGACAGGATATCTTCCAGGGGATCCGTTATAAGCCCGGACGGGCCTTTCCATGACTTGTCCGCTTTCTCAACGATTATCTCTATGTCAATGTCGTCCTTGCGCCATATTTCGTACTGGTAGGTAAAGAGGAGCTGCGACGGATTCTTCGTACCGTATATAATATTCACATCCCTGAAGTGGCTGCGATTCTCCATTACATATGCAATGGGCGAACGCAGCGGCACAAGGCCGAGTCCGCCGGCGATCAACAGCACGTTCTGCCCGTGCATATTCTGCATCGGGAATCCTGTTCCGAAAGGTCCGCGGATACCGACATGTGTTCCCCGTTTAACCCTCGGGAGAAAATTTGTCAGGTTGCCAACCTTCCTTATGCACAGCTCTACCTCGCCGTGTATACTCGGCGAAGAGGATATGGAAAAAGGCGCCTCGCCTATCCCCGGCATTTCAAGCATCAGGAACTGCCCGGGCGTAAATGCAAAACGTCTTCGCTCCTCGGGATCAACTACCTGGATGCGGTAGAGGGTCTCCATTTCCGTGAGGGGATAAATACTGGTGATTTCCGCCCTGTAGGTATATTCAAAGCCTTTGAGGTCATCCTTCCTTTTCTGCGGCGCGTAAAGCTCGGCGGCAACGTCCGTAAATTTCAGTTCAGGATTCATTTATTCCTCCCGCTTCCGCGAATACTGTCGATCACTTCCGGGACGGTTATATCCGCAAGGCATGACTCGCCGCAGCGTCCGCATCCCACGCAGAGAGATTCCTCAAATGCCTCGACAAATCCCCTGTGTTTGTGATAGTAGCGGTACTTCAGCCTGTTCTCTCTTCCGGGCCTGAAGTTGTGACCTCCCGCCACCTCGGCAAAGTCTATCAGGTTGCAGGAGTGGAGCATCTTGGTTTTCCTTGCGCCTTTAAGATCAATATCCACTGTTTCATCTACGCCGTAGCAGTAACAGGTAGGGCAGACACTGGAGCATGTGCCGCAGGAGAGGCACTTGTCGCCCCACTCTTTCCATACCTCGGACTGAAATTCCATATCAAGTATCTTTGTAAGGTCGGTGGTATCCACATGCCTGGTAAATTCATTATTTCTCTTTGCAACCACCTTCATATACAGGACATGGTCATCTTCCCCGGGTTCCGAGGTCTTTATGTTTTTCAAAAAATTAAATGCGGTATTACTGAGTATTTCCACAAAATACCTGCTGCCGAGGTCGGTAATGAACATGTCGAATCCGTGAAGGGCCGTGTCGGAACCCATGGAGCGGCAGAAGCAGTAAGGCTGGGGGATACAGTCCATGCCTACTATAAACATGTTCTCTCTTTTTGCGGCATAGTAGGGCATGGGATAAACACTGTGAAGAAGCACCTTGTCGAGTTTATTCAATGCGTTAATATCGCAAGGATGAAGGCCGAAAAATATTAAAGGCCTGTCAACATTGTAACTAATCTCCTTCTGCCAGGTATCGTTTTCTATCCTGAAAGTGGAGAGGTCTTCCTTAAAAGGCAGGAAGAAGCGTTTTGCAGGCAGTTTTGTAATGGAATATTTCAGTTCCACATCATCATAGTCCGTGACATCGGCAAAGGCATAAACAGGCCGGCCGTCCCTGTCTCTTCCTGTCTCAACAGGGCCTATGATCCTGTTATGAGCTGCCAGAATCTCAAACAGCTTTTTCAGCTCTTGTTTTTCAAATGTCCTGAATATCATTTGATGTCGGAATATTTAGTTTCGGCAACTTTTAACTACCTATACCTATCGACTATACTATATTTTTTCTTTAACCTCAATCAAAGGGGATTAACAGCTTCATGCCTCATAATAAAATCCTACCTCCCATATTATCAATGTCCCTTGTTTTTCATATGCCCCATAACGCCTGTGCCGGTTAATTCTATATTAAGTGTCGGCGTATCGGGATCATTGCTGTCAATGCCTATGAGCGCATTAAATGTCCCTGTCTTTGTCGGGCTGAATATCGCTTCTATAGTGCAGCTTCCGGATGGCGCTATCGTCTGGTCCGAACAGGCGTCATTCCGTATGATGAACTGGTAGGGGTTTGTGCCTGTCAGATATACCCCGCCGATCACAAGGTCTGCATTGCCGGTGTTTGAGATTGTGAATGTCACGGGTGGGGATGATTTCCTTTTTTGTACACTGCCGAAGTCGTAGAATGCGGGGGAGGCTGTGATGTCGGGGTTTGGCACTAATTTATACGCATACTTGAGGTCATAATTTGTCCAGTCATAATAACTGATATGTGGATTGTCTGAAGAGTCAAGCGCCAGAGATGCCCACCAACCCACATTTTCTTCATTATCCACAGTCTCTATATTCCATGAGATACCATCATAATAAGCATATTTCATATCTCCATATGAGCTTTTCATAGCATCAGCATAACCTGAATTGGCATAATAACTAATATGGGGCCGACCGGCGGTATCTAAAGCCAGGGATGTATACATGCCCACCACATTAGTTCCACTCACAGGTATTGCACTATCCATTATTGTCTCAATACGCCATGAAGCGCCATCATAATAAGCATACTTTAGACTGTTATCTCCATAATAACTAATATGGGGTCTACCCGCGGTATCAAGTTCAAGAGAAGTACTATTGCTTACATGTGTTTCACTATCTACGGTCTCTATCTGCCATGAAACACCGTCATAATAGGCATATTTCAGGTCTGCATTTCTAATATCAATATAGCTAATATAGCTAATATGGGGTCTGCCGGAGGTATCTAAGGCCAGAGAGTTATAACTGCCTACTAATCCTTCACTGTCCACTGTCTCTATATTCCAGGACACTCCGTCATGATAGGCATACTTTAGAATTTTTTTTTGATAAGTGACAAAGCTATAACTGATATGGGGTCTGCCGGAGGAGTCTAAAGCCAAAGATGATGACCCACTGCCACTATCCCCAGTATAATCCTCCACAGTCTCTGTCTGCCAGGAAGCGCCATCATAATAGGCATATTTAATCCTATTATATGTATGAAGATAACTGATATGGGGTTTGCCCGATGCATCAAGTGCCAGTGAGGGATACCGGCCACCCTCTCTTCCAGTGTCTACAGTCTCTGTCTGCCAGGCACCTCCGTCATAATAAGCATATTTCAGATTTGCATTTGTCCAATCATGATAACTGATATGGGGTTTGCCGGCGGTATCAAGTGCCAGTGAGGCATGTATTCCTATAATTCCTTTGCTGTCCACCGTCTCTATCACCCACCCCGCCATAGCCGCAAACGGAGTTGATAAAACAAATACAAGCACGCCGAACATTACACATAAATTCCTTAATCTCATAATCCCCCCTTGATTTTAGAGCAAGGCAACCATGCCCCTGCCTGTTAAACGCAGGCTAAAGCCTGCGGCTGCAAACACCGAGCGCTCATCCTGTATATCCTGTCTAATTTTTTATTTATACCTTCAATTATCGTTAATGCCCCTCATTTTTCATATTACCCATAACGCCTGTGCCGGTTAATTCGATATTCAGCGCCGGAGTGTCGGGGTCATTGCTGTCAATGCCTATGAGCGCATTAAATGTCCCTGTCTTTGTCGGGTTGAATATCGCTTCTATAATGCAGCTTCCGGATGGAGCTATCGTCTGATCTGAGCAGTTATCATTTTGTATGCTGAACTGGTAGGGGTTTGGGCCTGTCAGATATACACCGCCGATTACAAGGTCTGCTGTGCCGGTGTTTGAGATTGTGAATGTAGTAGGCGGGGACGATTTCCATTTATGAATACTGCCGAAGTCATATGATTCGGGAGAGACGGTGATGTCGGGCACTGCGTTCGTCGCATATTTAAGGTCTCCATTTGTCGAATCATAATAGCTGATATGCACGTTATCCAGGGAATCAAGGGCAATTGAGGTGTTCTCTCCACGGCTGTCCATGGTCTCAGTTATCCATGAGCCTGAGGCATTGGTGGCATATTTGAGATCATTATTAGTATAATCATAATAGCTGATATGTACATTATCTGAGGAGTCAATGGCTACCGAGGTAGACCTGCTTACATTTCCACTGTTGTCTACAGTCTCGGTTACCCATGAACCTGAGGCATTGGTGGCATATTCAAGGTACGAAGTGCTGGTGGAAAAATATTCCCAATCGGTACGTGTATAGCTAATGTGCACCTTATCTGATGAATCAACGGCAATCGAGGTAAAGTAATCTACATATATGTATTTGTAGCCCGCTGTCTCAGTTACCCATGAACCTGAGGCATTGGTGGCATACTTGAGATAAGTGTATTCATCATCACTAACATATGGAGGATAATAAGGACAACGATAGCTAATATGCACTTTATCTGAGGAGTCAACGGCAATTGAGCTATATGCGCCTAAATTATAACTGCTGTCCACCACGGTCTCGGTTACCCATAAACCTGAGGCATTGGTGGCATACTTGAGATTACGGGTAGACTCATCATGATAGCTGATATGCACTTTATCTGAGGAGTCAACGGCAATTGAGGTGGACCAACCTTCTACTCCATTGTCTACTGTCTCAGTTACCCAAGAGCCTGAGGCATTAGTGGCGTACTTAAGGTCATTATCATCATCATAAGAAAGCCCATAAAGATAGCTAATATGCACTTTATCTGAGGAGTCAACGGCAATCGAGATGTCCCTGCTTATGGCCCAGGTATCTATGCGTCTGTCCACAGTCGTTACTACCCAAGAGCCTGAGGCATTGGTAGCATACATAAGATTAAGATTACCATTCGTGGAATCATCATAGCTGATATGCACATTACCTGAAGAGTCAATGGCTATCGAGTTATTCTTGCCTACATCTCCTTCACTATCCACCGTCTCTATCTGCCACCCTGCCATAGCCGCAAACGGAGTTAATAAAACAAACACAAGCACGCCAAACATTACACATAAATTCTTTAATCTCATAATACCCTCCTCTTTTTTTGGAGCAAAGCAACCATGCCCCTGCCTGTTAAACGCAGGCTAAAGCCTGCGGCTGCAAACGCTGACTCAAGAAATATTTTTTAACAGGATTAACAGGATTTTTTTATTGCTTCTTATTTACATATCCTGCTCATCCTGTATATCCTGTCTAACAAGTAGCGTTAATTACCCCTCATTCCTCATATGCCCCATAACACCTGTGCCGATTAATTCGATATTCAGCGTCGTAGTGTCGGGGTCATTGCTGTCAATGCCTATAAGCGCATTAAATGTCCCTGTCTTTGTCGGGTTGAATATCGCTTCTATAGCGCAGCTTCCGGATGGAGCTATCGTCTGATCCGAGCAGTTATCATTTTGTATGCTGAACTGGTAGGGGTTTGCGCCTGTCAGATATACACCGCCGATTACAAGGTCTGCTGTGCCGGTGTTTGAGATTGTGAATGTAGCGGGTGGGGATGACTTTCTTTTTTGTATGCTGCCGAAGTCGTAGGATTCGGGGGAGGCTGTGATCTCGGGTACTGCGTTAGTCGCATATTTAAGGTCTCCATTTGTCGAATCATAATAGCTGATGTGCACATTGTCTGATGAATCAATGGCAATTGAGTTATATAAACCTACACTTCCCTCGCAGTCCGGAATCTCCGTTACCCATGAGCCTGAAGAGTTGGTGGCATACTTGAGATTATTACCATAATTATAGCTGATATGAATGTTATCCCCGGAGTCAAGGGCTATAGACCTACGACTGCTCCTACCAACGCTGTCCACGGTCCCAGCCACCCATGAACCTGAGGCATTGGTGGTATACTTAAGTTCAGGGGTAGCGCCATAAAAAAGATTTCCCACATAGCTGATGTATGCATTATCTCCGGAGTCAACTGCAATCGATCCAAGGCTTGCCACCCCGGCCACACCCTCTCTTATCCATGAACCCGAAGCATTGGTGGCATAGTTGATACTGTCACTATAAGCATAATGGCTATATGAAGCATGATAGCTGATATGCGCATTGCCGGAGGAGTCAACGGCAATTGAGGTACGGTCTATCGATTGATATTCACAGCAGACGTCTTCTATAATCTCTTTCACCCACGAACCTGAGGCATTGGTGGCATATTTAAGATCATGAGAAGAATAGGAATCATAATCATCGTCATAATCATTACGACGTGTATAGCTGATATGCAAATTATCTGAAGAGTCAATGGCTATCGAGGCGTCATGGAAATCACCACCGTCGTTGCCACCGGTGCCATCATTGATTGACTCGATTGTCTCGATTACCCATGAACCTGAGGCATTGCCGGCATATTTAAGGGTATCAGATATGCTATAGATAATATAGACATTATCTGATGAATCAAGGGCTATCGAACTATACAACCCTACATCTCCATTGCCGTCCACAGTCTCAATTACCCATGAGCCTGAGGCATTGGTGGCATACTTGAGAGCGCTGTTAGTATAATCATGATAGCTGATATGTACATTGCCGGAGGAGTCAACGGCTATCGAGGTATCATACCGGCCCACATCTCCTTCACTGTCCACGGTCTCCGTCACCCACCCCGCCATAGCCGCAAACGGAGACACTAAAACAAATACAAACACGCCAAACATTACACATAAATTTTTTAATCTCATAATACCCTCCTCTTTTTTTTTGAGCAAAGCAATTATGCCCCTGCCTGTTAAACGCAGGCTAAAGCCTGCGGCTGCAAACACCGAGCGCTCATCCTGTATATCCTGTCTAATGATGAGGGATGCGAACCCGAAGCACATCATCGTGCATTAAAAACGATTCGCAAACCTCAAACCATTCAAAGTCAAAAAAGGGTTTGCTGGTTCGTATGCCTCTCCATTAAATGGTTATCTTTTCATATTTCTTAAGTATCATGTGAAATACGAATATTTTTACCATTCACTTTCAAAACTATCTTTTGATTTTTTGAAAAGCCTTTTCCCCCAAGAACATGAGCTAAACGTATTTTTTTATCTCGACTATCTCGCATATCGGGACAGATCCAAACATATTCTGTATTCTGAGTCGATCGTATTCCAGCATCAAAAGATTCATCTCCAATATGTAATTTGATCGGTATTCGCATTTTATTTTTGTGTGGTAAAGGATCAGCGTCCTTTTTACTAATCCAAATTTCTTGCCTTTCAACACCATCAGTGTATTCTTGCGAAAGACCTCTAATATATCCTCTGACTTTTTCTGTCATACCCCTTTCTCCTTTAGATAACAATTAGCGTTAATCTCCCTCATTCCTCATATGCCCCATAACGCCTGTGCCGGTTAATTCGATATTCAGCGCCGGTGTGTCGGGGTCATTGCTGTCAATGCCTATGAGCGTATTAAATGTCCCTTTCTTTGTAGGGCTGAATATCGCTTCTATAATGCAGCTTCCCGATGAAGCTATCGTCCGGCTTGAGCAGTTATCATTCTCTATGCTGAACTGGTAGGGGTTTGGGCCTGTTAAATATACACTGCCAATTACAAGGTCTGCATTGCCGGTGTTTGAGATTGTGAATGTTGCTGGTGGGGAAGATTTTCTTTTTTGTACACTGCCGAAGTCATAGGATGCGGGGGAGGCTGAGATTTCAGGTACTGCGTTAGTCGCATATTTAAGGTCTCCATTTGTCGAATCATAATAACTGATGTGCACATTATCCAGTGAGTCTATGGCTATGGAGGTGCTCATGCCTTCATAGCTGTCCACCGTCTGTGTAACCCAAGTGCCTGAGGCGTTTGTAGCATACTTGAGGTTACCGTCATACTTGTCAATACTGTTATAGTCATAGTCATAATAACTGATATGCACATTATCCAGTGAGTCTATGGCTATGGCGGAGGCGTACCTGCCTACTACATATCCGGCGCTGTCCACCGTCTGTGTAACCCAAGTGCCTGAGGCGTTTGTAGCATACTTGAGCTCAAACTTATACTGGTCACGATAGCTGATATGCACATTATCCAGTGAGTCTATGGCTATGGATATGTCAGGGATTATATAACCTAAGCTGTCCACCGTCTGTATAACCCAAGTGCCTGAGGCGTTTGTGGCATACTTGAGATCGCCGTTACCTGAATAGCTGATATGCACATTATCCAGTGAGTCTATGGCTATGGAGGTGTACCTGCCTACCCGTCCGGCGCTGTCCACCGTCTGTGTAACCCAAGTACCTGAG
>DRDE01000091.1 GCA_011040095.1 Nitrospirota bacterium | reverse complement strand
TGCCGTTTCTGGGCTTCATGGTCAGCTTGCCTTCTTGGTGATGCTGATGCTGTTTCTGTATTAAAATCATTTTCCGAATCACCCCCCCATCGGGAAGAAGCTGTCAAAATCGCCATGAGGAGAATGGACATATCATCCGCTCACAACTGGCGGAAGGAGTTCGTACAAAATCCCGGCGCCATCCGTTTGGCATTGATTGGAGCTGGAGTAATCGGTGATCCGGTTTTAATTCCCTGGATAATCGATCAAATGACGATTCCGGAGCTGGCCCGTGTTGCCGGAGAATCATTTACCATGATTACGGGAATTGATATCGCCTATGAAGACCTTGAGGGCGAGTGGCCTGAAGGCTTTGAAGCCGGGCCTACTGAAGAGCCTGAAGATGAAGACGTTGAAATGGACCCGGATGAAGACCTCCCCTGGCCGGAGCCGCAACTGGTAAAAGACTGGTGGAATAAAAACAAAGGGCGGTTTAAAAACGGCGTGCGCTATCTTTTGGGTAAATCCATATCACCTGAACATCTCCGGCAGGTTCTCGGAACCGGTCTCCAGCGTCAGCGTGCTGCCGCTGCTTTAGAGCTGGCAATAATGCAGCCAGGCCAGCCCCTTTTTGAAATCCGGACTCCGGGATTTCGCCAGAAAAAAATCCTTGGGATGGGATAGAACTTTTTATGTGTCAGGATAATAAAGCCAAATGATGAACACCAAATTCATCCCGATCATATTTATTGCTATCGGAGTTGTATTTTTTGTTATAGCCTTTCGTGATTATCAAAAGCCCGGAAAAGAGAAGACTATTGCCTTTAGGGTCAGGCTTAGAATGGCAATCATTTTTTCCGCAGTAGGAATCGGCATCTACATATTACAAAAATTTATTTGGTGAAAATGGGCGTTATATATCCCCGGCAAGTATAAACTGCCAGAAACCGGCGACTATAAATATCCAACCGTCTTTTGCCTTCATAGGGTTTTATGGTAAAATACACTGTAAAATCAACTACTTAAACGGAGCGTTCATGATCTGCACAAAAGACCACAAAACAGTTAACATTTTTGACCCGTTTGACTACTTGGGCCCGAAACGAAAGAGTCTGATAGAGAACTCCTGGGCCAAAATATTCCGTGACGAAATACTGCCCGAACTGCCGGTACATAAGTTACAACCATTTTATCACAGTTCAAGGGGAGCGCCGACAAAAGAGCTCTATGCAATGCTGGGGCTGATGATACTGCAGCAGATGCATGATTTCACCGATGATGAGGCAGTTGATGAGTATGCCTTCAATATCAAGTGGCGCTATGCCATGAACATTGCCGGTGATTCCGACAGAGACACTTATATATCGCCAAAGACTCTCTGGATGATGAGGGACATACTGACAAAGAACGACCTCTACACCTCATTTTCCGCACATAAAGAATCCATTATTTTTGACTTTTCATACTGAAACTATCCCACGGCATGCAGATATTTCCAATAAATTAGCCGGAAAAATCTGTAAGGAAGAGGGAGCTGAACTATTACAAATAATCGAATTATTTAAACCCGAATATCTTCGGGTTAATCCATTCATTTTCCTTCAAAACTCTTCAATTCAGGGTAAATGCGTAATCTTGCCTGTTGTGGCATGACAGAATCCGACAACTTTGTCGTCTTCCCTGTCAATAGTTTTGCATAGTGCGCAACAACGTCCTCAAAGTTTTTCCAAAGTTCAACAAGACAAATCACTGGCGGCGTCAGCTTGTATTCTGGTGTCTTTATCGTGTAAAATATGGCATTAAAAAAGATTGGCATTTGATGCAAGGAGGGGCAGCCATGACAATAAGTATAACTGAGGATATCAAATCTATTACGGATCTAAAGCGAAATACAAATTCTGTACTAGAACAAATTCATACGACCAAACGTCCAGTCATATTGACGGTGAACGGAAAAGCTGAGGCTGTGCTTGTTGATGCAAAAGAATATGAAAAAATTACAAATGCATTTAATCTCCTGAAACTTTTAGCTCCAGCGGAAGAAGATATAAAAGAAGGCAGGTATTCTGAAGCTAAAGACTTTTTTCAGGAATTTAAGCGTGGCAAAGAAATATAAAGTTTACATCACCAGCAATGCGCAACGTGATTTTGGGCAAATATTTTCTAATATTGCCGCAGACAGCGTTAATAATGCCAAAAAATTTATCCTGGAGTTGGAAGAAAAAATATACATCTTAGATACTCTTCCTGAGCGTTTCGCTTATATTCCGGAAAATACATATTTTGGAACCAACTACAGGCACATTAATCATAAAAAATATCGCGTTGTTTATAGAATAGATTGTAAATCTGTCTATATAATGAGAGTATTTCATGGCTCAAAATTGCTCAATCTATAACAAAAAAGTGAGCGAATGAATACTACATGGGATCAGGCATGAATTTATGATATTAGGCAGTTATTATGCCGTCCCTGAAAAAAATGAGAATATCTCGATGAAACAAGGAAACTCAACAATAATTCAGTCTATTGTTGAGCAACACGCCGAAGAAGTCTCTTTTCTCTGGCTGCTTCGTGATTCGGCGATTCATGCTGGCATATAATGTAGCTTGAAAAGGTCTGAAATCAGTCTTGACATGGGGTCCACTTTAGGTTTTTTAGAGAGTGAAAGGGTGGACTGAGATAGGCGAGCTGTTGGGAGTTGATTACAGCACGGTGAGCCTGGGCAGAAAAAGACTGAGGGAGAAGCTGCGGAAAGATAGGGAGTTAAGTCTCTTATTGAGCAGGATAGAGAGTGGGTTATAAATTGATTACTTCCATCACGCCTTTATAAGGAAAAGGGCTGAAAGAGGAGTTTGTTATCATTGTCTTTGATAGAGGGTCAACGTATCATTATTATGATATAATATTATCAATAAAATGATAAGGAGGTTGAGACATGCCAATCATTAAGCCCGTTTCCGATCTCAGAAACAATTTTAATGAAATATCGGATATCTGCCATAAAGAGGAAGAGCCGGTGTTTATTACAAAAAACGGTCAGGGAGATATGGTTGTGATGAGTCTGGCGCATTACGAAAAGCAACAGGCGCTCATTGAGCTTTATCAACAACTGGGTGAAGCTGAATCTGAAAGCGCATCGGGAGCGCCCGCTTTATCACACAGGGATTTGATAAAAGAACTGAAGTCCAAGGTAAAGTGAAGAAGAAGCGCAGAATTAAATATCTTCCTGTTGCTCAAAGAGATTTAATTGCAATTCTTGAATCAATATGGCAATGAGAAATTTTTTATGGCAAGACCTTTAAGAATAGAGCGCGAAAATACATTCCATATTCCTGAAAGAAAAAGATATCTCCGAAAAATAGAAAAGGATCTTTTCGATAACGCCAATATGTATCATGTCAAGACCTGACACTGTTTTCCGGAAAGGCAACCCGGACAAGCCTGTTGTAATTTTTATCCACGGCCTCGGCATGGATAAAAACTTCTGGATCAGTCCTCTGGAGACAAAAATCCTTGCCAAAAATGTGCCCCTGAAAATTTTCGCAGCGACCCGTCCAAGACCTTGTTCAATACAAAAGAGAAGAAAACTCACCTTCGGCAATATCCCTGGAAAAAAAGATAACATCCGGGCTGTCTTGCAGGATAAGGGATTTAATCTTGTGTGCTGGAGCCAGAGAAGACCTGTGGGGCCGATAAGTCTTGCTGTTGAGGAACTTGATGAAATTGTGAAACGGGTAGTGCGAGTTTTTCCGGATAAATCCATAGCGCTTATCGGCCACAGCCGGGGCGGCCTTATTGCAAGAAAATTCATGGAAAAGAAGATGCCGGGAATAAAGGCCCTTATCACTCTTTCGACCCCCCATGCCGGAAGTTCTCTTTCACGTATCGGGGAATATCTTTCGCCCTTATCACCTGCTCTCAAAAAAATACTTCCAAAGCAGACACACGGCGCTATTTCCGAGGTTATAAAAAATGTAAATGACCTGCTCCAGGGCAATGCCCTGAAAGAGCTTTTGCCCGGTTCCGGTTTTTTCAGAAATCTTCAGGACTCGCCTTTAAAAGGAGTAAAATACATCTCATTCGGCGGGAAAAAGACAAAACTGCTTACCCTGTACAGGTGGAAAATACAGGATAATAAAATGTATCCGAAACCTGTTTTAACAATCCCTGATTCACTGATCAAAATTCTTCCGGCTTCTGTATGCCCTGATGAGTTAATATCAGGCAAAGGGGATTTTATGGTCACTGCTGAAAGCTCTCTGCTGCCCTGGGCAGAGCGGCATTATAACCTGACAGCCAACCATATCTCGATTACGTGGAACAGGAAGGCGATAAAGAGTATAACTGAAGTTCTTGAGAGGATATAACCCTGTCCACCCCGATAGAATCAGCCATGTAAAGGTTTTTAAAAAAAGCCGGTATTATTGTAACATATTGATTTTTCATTGTTTATCATTCAGGGAATAGTTCGATAATTTGATTTTATAACGATATAACCTTTATACTTATTAGGTGATTTCAATTGTAATCCCCACATACAATGCATCAGGATTCATGCCCGGTCTTCTCGACTCCATATTTAAACAGGTTGTTGATGATATGGAAGTGATTATCGTTGATGACTGTTCCACTGACAATACAGTAGAAATCGCCGGCAGGTATCCGGTGAGGATAATACGGATGGAGAAAAACGGCGGACCGGCCAAAGCGCGTAACAGGGGGGTTGAGGCTGCTCAGGGCGATATAATATTTTTCCTTGATTCGGATGTAATTGTAATGGATGGCGCCATCAAGGAAGTGGAAGATTATTTTAAAAACGACCCGTCGGCGCAGTGTGTCATAGGTATCAGCGCGACAGAGCCTTTAAATAAAGGCTTTGTGCCGAAATACATGGCAATGTTTGAATATATTCACCTTGTGGGTACTCAGGATAGTAAAGTAAGCGTATTTGCTCCGAGGTGCGGGGCAATAAAAAAAGAGCTTTTCCTGAAGGTCGGTGGATATGACGAATCATATATAGGGGCGGATGTTGAAGACTTTGAACTTGCCAGGAGGATCAACAAAACAGAGAGCATTTTCTTAAACCCGAAAATGATTGTGAGACACCAGTTTGCAAATTTCAGGACAGCGCTGAAAATCTACTTCAGACGCACAGTAATGTGGGTACATCTGTTTTTCAGGGAAAAGAAACTCGATAATGCCGGTCCTACTTCTCCCGCAAACGGAATAGCTGCCATTTGTGCCTTTTTCAGCTTTCTGCTCTTATTTTTTCTGCCGTTTATCGGTATTGCAAAGTACATGTTTTTATTCCTCATTGCTGTCTATCTGGTTTCAAATTTAAAATGGTGGAACTTTATGAGAAAGGAAGCAGGGCTGATGTTTGCACTCAGGGCCATTCTGCTGAACTATTTCCTGGGTATAGAGATAATGATTTCAGCCCTGTACGGTCTTCTCAGTTATCCTTTTTCCAACAAGGAGATGATTCCCGGATAAAACTATGGAGAAAAATTTAGTTGTATTAGGCTATGCAAATGCCAGTCCGTTCCCATACCATGCGTGGACGCCCCTGGCCATCCTGTCTCTCGGGGCATACCTGGAGCAGCACGGCATAGAGGTCGAGTATTTTGACGAAAGGATCCACAGGAAAGAGCGCTTCAGGGAGCTTGTACACAGAAGGCCTCTGCTTGTGGGGCTTTCAACAATGACCTGTTTTCAGATTAAAAACACGCTGAGCCTCGCTAAAATCGCGCGTAAGATCAACCCCGGCATTCCCCTTGTCTGGGGCGGGACCCATCCGTCCATGATGGCAGGGCAAACGCTTGAGTCCGGTCTGGTTGATTTTGTCGTTAAGGGCGAGGGGGAGCAGACATTGCTGGAGCTGGTCCGGGCATTGCAGGACGGCAAAAAAGAATTCAGCGCAATCAACGGCCTCGGCTGGAAGCAGAACAACAGGAATGTCCTTAACCCGGACAGGGATTTCCTGGATATCGAAGACCTGCCGTTTCCTTATGAAGGGAAGGGAAAAGAGATACTCTCAGAGTATGTAAGAAGGGCGGGCGATACGCTGGAGAACATAGGTTATGAATCCTCAAGGGGATGTCCGCACAAATGCGGATTCTGCTATAACGTATTTTTCCATAAAAATGTCTGCAGGGTAAAAAGCGTTGAAAAGGTGAGATCGGAACTCCTGAAGCTGAAAGAGCTCGGTGTCCACAAGATGACCTTTTATGACGATACCTTCCTTGCAGGGAAAAAAGATATGATGGTCAAAATCCTTGTGCTTTTAAAAGAACTGGATTTTAAATGGATAGCAAATGTGAGGATCAACACATTTAATCCCGATCTGATTAAGCAGTTTGAGGAAAGCGGATGTGTATACCTCTTTTTCGGTGTGGAGTCCCCTGATGACGCTGTCCTTAAATTCATCAGAAAAGGACAGAACAGGCGTATAATTGATGAGGGAATCAGGGTTGCCTCCCTGGGGAATATCCCGACCCTGTACTCACTGATGATCGGACTTCCGGGCGAGACAGAGGAGCAGATGAACAGGACACTGGATTTTGCGGATGAGATTCGTGGACGCCATCCCGGCGCTGAAGTGCCTATACAGCCTTATGTCCCGCTGCCCGGCACGCTGTTGTATGAAGAGGCATTAAAAGCGGGTTTTAAGCCCCCCACGCATCTTGAGGGCTGGAAGAATTTTACAAACGATGAGGTCAGAAACCCCTGGATAAAAAATCCGAGGCTTCTGAATGCTATCTATATTAACTCTTTCCTTGCATTCCGTTATGACAGGTTCCTGAAAACCTTCTGGTCCAGGCTGGTTTTCGGGCCTTTGCACAAGCTTTCGCTGTGGAGATGGA
>DRDE01000090.1 GCA_011040095.1 Nitrospirota bacterium | reverse complement strand
CGGGGCTCATTTTGGTATTAGTGAATCGGGTGTATCATTAGCAAGTTCTCGCTTCAGCCAGGTTTTACAAAGAAATAAAAAGCTCAGGAAAAAAATTGAACTTGTTCAAAATCAGCTTAACTTGTAAAATGTGTAGACCTGACACCACGGATTTTACCTATGGGCAGAGCCTGTTTAAATTTAAATGCTTTAAATAACCATTCGTCTACGGCATTGACCGTGTATTGAGCATTGTGGATCAAATGCCCTGCACCTGTCGCTTTGATTGGACGCTCGGTCTACAAAATTACATACAAGCGATACGTTTTTAAACCATGGACAGATAAAGGTTCATGTCATGTTCTGCCCCTTACCCGATCCCGGAACTAACTGGGGATAGCACAATGCTATTAACTGTACATTTTGATTGGGACGGCACAAGGGCACGGATTATTTTCCAGGTCGCAGAGGATCAAGGGTTACTCCTCCTCTGCTGTCGTTTCCGGTATGATGCTTGGTACCGGGACTATTGAACCTCTATAAGTGTTTGGCGCAGACCATGTTAAAAGATGGCATCGATTCCAAAAAGCCGGAATCGACGCGTTTACATGTTTTCTGTATGCCGCTGTTTTGAAACTAAGTCAGAGCATATTTATTTTGTATGCGTGTCGCTGTCTTTGACGAATTTTCTCCGAAAATCCGTTACGGGGAGTCTTTGCGCTTGACATACGGAGGTCTTATAACCCACATTCCGCACTCTGGAGAGGGCAGTTTTTGGAATTTCACATTCAAATTGAAACTGACTAATATTAAGTTTTACCGGTAAACCTGAATAGGCACCTCCAACAAAGAAAGCATATCTTTTTGTAGTTTATCAAGTTTTAAAGGAAATGTAACAACATTATCCTTTTGTTCAAATTCAAACCATGTTAATCCACTAAAGGGTTCGAGTATTCGAGGATGTGTTGGAGTAGTGGTAGGCCGTTTTTCCGGCAATAGGGATAATTTTTTGATTTCCTTGCGTTGCATGTTTTGCCTTACTGATCTTTCAATCAAAGAGGACAGGACAATAGCAATGAAGTACGCGTGGATCATTCCGGCAACGCGGGCCGGTTTCTTTATAAACACAGGAGCGACCCGCAATTCACTTTTCAGGGCGGAAAACCTTTTTTCTACATAAGGCTGGTACTTATATATACGGAGCAACTCCCGCTTTCCATATGATTTATCGAGATTAGTAACAATTGGGAAGACCCCGTCTGTTTTGGCTGCATTCCGGAGGTTTTTCTGTTGTTTTTGTATCTTCAGGGAATAAAAGCGTTTGCGGATTATTTTAACAGGATCATCAGCTTTGGGACGGCCTTTACGCAGAAAGCAAGTCTGCTGTTCAGTGCGGAAAGCAATTTTGACCTCGATGAATTCTTTGACATTATGAGATTGCAGAATAGAATTGACAGCCTTACGGATCGTGCTTTTTTTCTTAAACTTGCCGCGATTGAGTTTGGCAGATAAATCCCGAAGATCGATAAAAGCCTTTTCTATGGAATACCCCCGTGCTGCCTTATCCAGTTCCGCTTTCCTTGAACTCCTGATCCAGATCAACCGGTATCCGTCATCAGTGGTCTCTGCATCTGCCTTACATGTACAGAAAATATCCGGGGGATCAAGGAATCTACGTTTAGAAGGAATCTTCAGAAGAAAATACCATCGCACTTTTGAGGTGCGAAGATGTTGGCGGAATTCCTTATCCTCCTTACGTGTTCGGGGCAAAACGGTTACGAATTTTCCTCCCGATTTGTCGATCAATCGCAGATTCAGCCTGGTACAAAGTTTTGAGTCAGCCACATAAATAAAATCTTCCCGTCCCAGCAGATGCCGTAAAGACTCAATGTTGCCGGTATGCACCGTATCGTCGGTTCGATTTCCACTGTAAATATGATGAAGCAATGGAACAGCTCCGTCAGAAGTAACATTCAGACCAAAAACAAGCTGCTTTAAATCCGGCCGATGATCTTTGTTGTGTCCATGACGAATCGCAGGCTCTGCTTTTGATGCGGCATATTCGCCATAGAAGGTAACCGTTGTTGTATCGAAATGCATACGGTCTGTGCCAAGGGAGAACTCCTTCAGAATTCGTAATGCCAGACGAAAAAACAAACTTCGCCCCCTGCTGCTGGCTAATGCCTCCAGTGTTCGGGCAATTCGATCATCATTGACCGCCTTCTTCTTCTCTTCGTTCAGACCAAATGCATCAGCTTCAATAGGCTCTATCCATTCTGATAACCGATACAGGGGAACAGGGGAAACAAGAATATTATGAATCAGAACCTCCAGGGCCTCTGCATAGGTCAAAGAATCCTTAGCATCTAATCGAGCTCCGGTACCCAGACACCCTGATACAATGCTTTTTAGATTCATGCGCTGCAAATAATAATGCACGATAGGGTGTGGGCCAATATAGTGAGACTTCAACATTGCTTTCCCTTTAGACGTACGACTAAAGAAGATATTTTTATGTTGACTTGTATACATAATACCATTATACTAATACAAGATATGAAACGCAAGTCAATTTTAAAAAAAATTCACCGGTTACGCAAAATATGGCAGCAGACTGCCGATATCCTCGATGAGATGTTGACATCCGAACCTCT
>DRDE01000089.1 GCA_011040095.1 Nitrospirota bacterium | reverse complement strand
TATGCCTATGATAACGGCAGAGCAAAGCCTGCCATGGAGGCAATTGAATATTTAACAAGTGAAAAGCAGTTTAATGAAGCGCTTTATCCGCAATTTTCCGGGGAAGGGGAGGTTTCAATCCGGGTGCCTGCTCACAAACTGGTTATAGAAAATGAAAGTGGAGAAAAGGATGCCCTGTCTTATGCCTATACTTATCTGAAAAACCATTACTATCGCACAAGACCCAAATTCCCCTATTATGCTGTCTTCTCCGAAATACTGGTCAGGCATATTCATCAATTTCTGAAAAGCGGCGATTCAACTGCTGAAGAGGCATTAAAAAATGCCCAGGAAGAATTAAATGAAACTATTCCCGAGGAGGTACGTAAGAATAACTTCCTGTAAAAATAGCAGTTATTATCCGGGACCATCTAAAACCGGATAATTCAGATATCCTGGCCTGATTCCGCTATATAACAGGTAAGCTCTCCGAGCATATTAACGTAATTCCCCATTTCATTGTCATACCACCCGTAAATGACCGCCTGGGTCAACGGGATACTTACCTCTGTATCTTTTAGATCTTCCATGTGTTCTTTTTTTATACCGGTTAGTCTTTCAACGTCAATGCTCACCTCTGCAGTGCGGGTGTGCGTCTCGTGACCTTCTATAATGGCGGCTGCTTTCGGCATGGCGATAATATCAGATGAGACGTTTTGTTCGTCGGTATAAACAAGATACCCGCCCGGTGAGGCTGCAGCCTGTCTGTATATGTTATTAATCACCTGCCTGTTTATGGATGCCCTTGTCTCATCCTCCTGGATATTAACCGTCAGAATAATCAGGGAGCCTGTGGTTATGGGTACCCGCACTGATTCCGCCATAAACCCTATCTGTTTCATTTGCGGAAGGACAAGAGCAAGTGTGTCGGCGGCCCCTGTAGTTGTCAGGATAATGTTGTTAAGTATGCTCCTGTTTTTCCTGAGATCTTTTGCCCCTGGTTTGGCCAGCCTGTCCAGTACCTGCTGGGAACCGGTTGCAGCATGCACAGTGGCCATTGACGCGGTCAGGATTCTTTTTGCCCCTATAACATCAAGAAGGGGCTTCATCATGTGTCCCAGACAGGTTGTGGTGCATGAGGCAGCGGAGATTATCTTATGCCTCGAAGGATCATAGGCATGTTCATTTATGCCCTTTACGCAGGTAACGGCATCATCAGGGATTGATTTGGCGCTGTCCTTTATCTTGAACGGGGCTGATAAAATAACCCTTTCAGCCCCTGTCTCAAGGTGGCCCCTGAGCGATCCACCGGGTTCATCCGCTGAAAGTGTGGGGTCAAGAAACCGGCCGGTGGTATCAATAACCGGACCGACATTATGATCTCTCCAGGCAAGCTCCTTCGGGTTTCGTGATTTCCTGAGGATTGTTACTTTTATCCCGTCTATTGTCATTGTACCCTTTGAATCATCAACATCACTAACAATATCACCGCCCCTGCACCCGTAAAGGTACATGGGAAGTGACACATATGTAGAGTCTCTGACAATATAATGGGCAATATCACTTAAAGACTTTCCCGCTTCTCTTCCTGTGTTAACCACTATTTCCCTGAAATATTTTCCGGCTATGTGGCGCCACAGTGTCAGTTTTCCTATGCGTCCGAGGCCGTTGATGCCAAGGACTAATTCAGTAGTTTTATTCATATTATTTAACCAACCCTTTCACTGACTTTCATTTTCCCCAGATATACAGACCCTTCAGAGCCGTCAATGCTGATAAATTCACCTGCATTAACAACTTTTTGATTCAATTGAAACTTCCTGTCCCTTTCCAGACAGACAAGGTCATTGCAGCCTGCGACACAGGTCTTTTCGAGCCTGTCGGCAACAATAGCCGCGTGGGAAGTAGCTCCGCCGCGTGCTGTCAGAAGTCCGTCAGCCGCTGAAATCTCCTTTATATCATCAGGCACCGTATCTCCGCGGACAAGTATAAGGGGAGTTTCAGGCTCGGTTTTTCTCCAGCGGGATATATCATCGAGACTGAAGACCACCCTTCCTGATAAAGCCCCGCCGCTTACCCCTATGCCGTGTCCGAGAAATTTCTCCTTCATCCCGGATGTACCTTCAAAGGCCGGGAATTTTTTTCTCTCCCTTATTTCCATATTTCTTGTCTGAAGGATATAGAGGTCTTTTTCCCGCGGCCCTTCAAATGTAAACTCAATGTCCTGCGGAGCCCACCGGTCTTCATAAATCAGGACCTTGGCTATTTTCCTGAGCGAGCAATAAATTTCAGGGAACCTGTTTTCGAGTGCAAATTCTGCAGGCCTGTTTTCCATCTTCGCCTGATAAATTGAGATGGGATGCGTAGTGACCAGGCCTGAGACAACGTCTTCTCCCTGGTTGCCTGTTGTATAGTCGCCCCACGGCCTCAGCAGGTCCGGTGTCACTTTAGGGCTGTGTGTAAAGAGAACTCCGGACCCCGATTGCCTGGAAAGATTGCCGAAAACCATTGCCTGCACTGTAACCGCAGTGCCCCAGTCATCGGATATCCCTATAATCTTCCTGTAGGTGATGGCCTTGGCAGAGTTCCAGGAATTCAGCACGCGCCGGATGGCTATATATAACTGTTCCCCTGGAGATTCCTCGACCCGGATGCCGTTTGACCGGATAATCTCCTTGTAAGCCATTGCTACTTCCTTCATCTGCTTTGGGGAAAAATCTCTTTTGAAAGACGCGCTGTATTTCTTTTTAAACCCATCAATGATTGCATCAAACTTATCCCGCACCAGACCGAAAGACATGCCGTAGGATTGCAGGAATCTGCGGTAACAGTCCCAGGCAAACCATTCTTCCCCTGTCTGTTTAATAATGCCGGAGACAATCTCTTCATTCATGCCGACGTTCAGATACGAGTCCATCATCCCGGGCTGTGACACGGCAGCCCCGCTCCTTACGGAAACAAGCAGGGAGTTTTCAGGAGAACCAAATGTCCTGCCCGTCAATTTTTCGAGGTGCGATATTTCCCGGTCTACCTGTTTTCTGAAATTCTCATTGGCCGGGGGATAACTCTCGATAAGCTCCCTGCATCTGAAGACCTCTGTAGTTACTATAAAACCCGGGGGGACAGGCAGGCCCAGACCTTTCATCTTTACCATATTAAGGCCCTTGTTGCCGAGGTGTACAATATCAAGAAGCTTAGTGTCCGGCTCTGAGATGGAAGTTACAATATTCCCCGGATTATATGAAAGAAGAAAATAGTGTTTATCAATGTGGAGTTTTTCGGCCTGCTCATGCAGGGTATGCGAGATACGGGTCAGGAAAAGGTCCAGTCTCTGGAGCCCGAGGGAGGAGGCGATGGTGTCTCTTAAAAAAATCTCGGAGACTTTGTGGTACAGCTCTTTCAGGTTATCCGATTCACGGATATATTTCGGGAGCAGTTTGTCAGAGGGAAGATAATCCGCTATCTCCATTAAATTCCGTTGGTGGATATTATTGAAGTAGTCGCTTACAATGTTGCGGACCGCCTGCGTAAAACCCCGGAAAATATCCAGGTACTGTGTGAAAGTAATCATCTTTATTCTTAACGCCCTCCTGAATAATTCGAGCTGGCTCTCAAACTCCCTGGTCGGTATCCCGTCGATATTCAGCGCCTGGTTGAAAAGTTTGAGGTGCTTGTATATCCGGTAAAAAGTGTCATGTGTAATAAAATTAAGATCAAAGTCCTCCACCAACTCCTCAAAAAGTGTATTAACAAGAGACTCAAGCCGGAAGGTAAGTCCCATTGCATCAAATTTCGCCTCGCGGTAGCTGCCGTACATGGAAGGTATGCCGGCGGCGATATGGCGTTTTCTGTAGATATCCTCGTGAATCTCGAAAGTCTCAGGCAGCAGTATTATATTTTTCAGTTGTTGAAGAATCCCCAGCAGGCCTGCGGTTTTCCTGAATGTCTCCTTTGCAGATAAAGTTTTTCTCAGTCCGCTGAGATTCAGCGGAATAGTTGACTGTACCTGGGTAATGTAATCATCAATCTCACATGCGCTGAGACTGTATTTCCGGTTTAACAGTTTATAAAAAGAGACGGCCTTTGCCACTCTTTCAATATCCAGCCGATCTTCTTCCGGCAGCTTGCCGGCGATTTCCGCCGGCCAATCCTCTTTAAGTGATAAAAGGCCGGAAATACCGTCCAGTCCCCTGATTTCAAAAATCCGGTTTATTACTTTATTGACCCCGTCAATGTATGGCCCTTCCGGTTCAATCCGGTCGTATATACTCTGCGGAAGATAAGGTTTAAGCCCTTCTTTGGACTTTGTTCTCCAGAAATCCAGGATAATCTCAATGAGAGGGATGATCCTGTTTGAGCTTTCCACATGACTCTGCTTCCTCATGAAATGGATTAAGACATCCCTGCGATTGCAGACCTCATCAATGTCCGTGGAAATGTCCCTGAGCCGTCCCTCTGCGCCTATCTCGTTAAAGTAAGACGGGAAGAGCCTCAGGAGCTGCTTCGCAAGATTATAGACAGGCCGGATGTCGCTGTTGAGAAATCCGGTAATGTCCCGGGGGAACAGGTCCGTGTCTTTAATAAGAACACCGCCCAGGGAAAGATGGATAATAAGGGCGGAGAGCAGTTTTTTAGACCATTTGGGATTTAACTTTACAAGCTCCATCCATGTCCGGATATTCCGGATATGAGAAAGATTGCTCTGGATCTGCCAGTCGTCACTGATCCCCGTGAAATCCGGGGTCTGGAAACCAAGATGCACAACCTGTTCATTGAAGAAATCCACCAGATCGCTCTCATCGGTCATGTAAACACCCTTTCCCATATTAAGAACCGATTTCAGCGCTGTTCCGGGAAATTTTTCAACGCTTTTCCGGAGTATTTTAAAGGTCTTTTGAATCAATAACCGGATATGTTCAATGTCTTCATGTTCAATAAGCCATGATATAATCCGGTTAACCTCTCTCAGGGTCTCTTCATGGATGCCTGAAAGTCCGGCAATATTCATGTTATGAAAAAGGAAAATCAGCTTGTATTGATGTTTCAGTTTTTCATTGTCCGCTGATTCAAACAACCTGTCCGGAAGGCCCTTATAGAGACCGACAATTTCCCCGTATCCTGGCAGGCACAGAAGTTTTTCAAGAGTTGCCGGAGAATTGTCATCCTCCCGGCTGATAATTTCATGAAGCTTCATCCGGCAGGAGCTAATATGAGAGTGGGATATGGGTTTAAAGAGAGCGGATATTTTCGGCGGAAGAGGGCCTGAGATTTCTCTCCCGAACCACTCCAACGGGTCGTTTTCAGACAGCCAATATGAAAAAGTATATTCGAAATACCTGATCAAAAGGGAATTAATTGCCTGGAAATCCGTCTCCGGAGTCGCC
>DRDE01000088.1 GCA_011040095.1 Nitrospirota bacterium | reverse complement strand
GGAGCCAAGTGTTGATATTGGAATGGTAGAGGCCTTCCCGACGCAACAAAGATCCTATTTCTCCGGGAACATTGCAGGCATCATATTCCTTCAGAATACGGAGCTTATAAGCGGCAGTATACTTTCTGCGCGGTTTTTTCTCCGGTACTTCCGGATTCGGCGGCGAAGAGGTGCTGGACACCGATGGAACTCCAGTCGCCCTACGGGCTCCCTCCATTTCAGCTGCCGAACATAAATAAGAAAGGACTGGGCTGATCTCCCCTTATTATTCCAGTTTTTTATCCAATGCTCAGGGTGGTCAAAATTAGGTTAGCACGGGTGGTCAATTTTCGGTTGTCATTTCGAAGAAATATAGTACAACTTTTCAGGCACTGACAGATATTTCCATCGAGATAGGTTGTGGTGAGACATTTGGGATCATGGGAAGAAATGGAAGTGGTAAATCTACTCTATTGCAACTTATTTGTGGTATTATGTCGCCGACATCAGGGCAGCTTGATGTTAATGGTCGAATTTCCGCTATCTTGGAACTGGGCGCTGGTTTTAATCCTGAATTCAGCGGCCGTAACAATGTTTATTTGAATTGTTCTATTTTGGGCATGAAACGTTCCGAAGTGGATGAACGAATCGATGACATACTTGAATTTGCGGATATCGGCGAATTTATCGATCAGCCCGTTAAGACATATTCAAGCGGAATGACTGTGCGATTGGCTTTCTCCATAGCTATTAACGTCGATCCCGCCATTTTTGTCGTCGATGAAGCCTTGTCTGTAGGAGATGCCGCTTTTCAGAGAAAATGTTTTTCCAGAATAAAAGCTATTCAAAAAAAAGGTGCGACTGTTCTGTTTGTGTCGCATGCCGCTGAGGCCGTGGTTGAATTATGCGACAGGGCCATTTTTCTTGATGATGGCAAAATACTGTATTCCGGAAGCCCAAAGAAGGTCATTACCTTGTATCATAAATTGCTCTTTGCACCACGGGATAAGGTCGGTTCCGTCAGGCAGTCCATTTTAGACACGATACACACTGAAGAGAGCACGCCAAACAATGATACTGAACAGGACGCAGATTTGCGGTTGGAAGAAATTGAGTCAAAAGCATATTTCAACAAGCACCTTGAGCCTAAGAGTACGACATGGTACGAGTCCGACGGGGCCGTGATTCATGAACCTCACATTTTAACGCTGGATGGCCGGAAGGTCAACGTCCTGGTCCGTAATGAGGAATATTATTACACGTATGATGTACGCTTTACAAAAAATGTATTCAATATCCGTTTCTGTATGTTGATAAAGACCTTAAGAGGTTTTGAGCTTGGTGGTTATGGCAACCGGGTAGAGGATGAGATCATGGAGTATTTAAGTGAAGGGTCTGTTGCGCATGTTCGTTTACGTTTTCGTTGCGCTCTATTGCCTGGAACCTATTTCCTGAACGCCGGAGTCATGGGAATTGCCGGGAAAGAAGATGGCTACCTGCATCGGGGTATTGATGTAACTATGTTTGAAGTTATGCCCGAAAAAAACTTAAGTTCCACGGCTGTTGTAGATTTTGGAATCAGGCCTGATGTGACCATAAAAATGTCTCAAGATAAAAATGGATGAGAATGTAAAACAAAAAGCGGTTCTTGTTCTGGGGATGCACAGGTCGGGGACCTCGGCTCTAACGGCCGGATTGACTGCTTTGGGAGTTCGGTTAGGGCCACACAGTAATTATGCCAACGAGGAAAATCCCAAGGGTTTTTTTGAGAACCAAGATGTTGTGAAATTAAATGATCGTATTCTCAGTCAGTTAGGATTTTCCTGGTCCAATCCCTTTATTGGAGAAATAGAGGCGAGAGTTCAGGAGTTGGATTTTTTTTTTCATGATGCCCTTGAGATTCTGGAAAAAAGCTATAAAGAAAATTTTCTGTGGGGCATAAAAGATCCCCGAATGTGTCTGCTACTGCCGTTCTGGCAAAAAGTAATTGCCCAGAGCTTAGGATGTAACATCCTGTATGTCCATGTTTTACGCAATCCATTGGAAGTGGCAGGCAGCCTGAAAGTGCGTGGAGACAGGTTCAAAGAATTTCTGTGCGGGGATATCCGACAAAGTCTGTTGTTGTGGTTCTCCCATTATTTTCATGCGTTAGCATCTGTTGATAACGATCAAAATATCTTGATCACTTTTGATGATCTTATTCAGAACCCTCTCAATCAGTTGGATCGATTAGCTTCTTTTTTAGAGATAACGCCGGATCAGAATATGATAAAAAAGTATGCTGATTCTTTCTTAGAAAAAAGCCTTAAACATCATGCCACATCAATTGATGGATTTCGATCGCAATTCCCTGATTTTACTTTTATTGTTGATTTTTATGAAAATATCATTGAATTAAAGGAGTTGCCTTCTTTTGGTCGGGATACTATAAAAAATATCCTTTCAAAACTCCCGGATTTACAGTTGCTTAATACCTGCGCAAATGTTGCGGCTCCGGTATTTCAAGATGCTATGAGTGTTCATTCGTATCAGCAATCAATAGTAAGGTTAGAGGGAAGATTAAAAAATTTATCTTTTAAGATATCCTCACTTCAGGATGAATTGTCTCTCCGTAAAGGCAAAATATCTTCGCTCCAGGTTGAATCGTCTCTCCGTAAAGGCAAGATATTAACACTCCAGGATGAATTGTCTCTCCGTGAAGGCAAAATATCTTCGCTCCAGGTTGAATCGTCTCTCCGTGAAGGCAAAATATCCTCGCTCCAGAAGGATCTTCATGCCAAGGCCATTGCTTATAAAGTAGCTGTGGAACAATATAATCAACTTCCAAAAAGTTTTTTTGGGCGGATAATGAATTTGGGGACCGCAATATGCAGAAAAGTCCCAGGCATTTCTATTGTCACGGAAAAATTGGTTTTATTTTTTAAAAATAGGCGTTTGGAAAAGCAGAGGAAGATAATCGCAACCAGTGGCCTGTTTGATGAAGCTTATTATTTTTCACATCATCCTGATATTCAAGGTAAAGGAATCGATCCGCTGACTCATTTTTTAAGAGAAGGTGTGAATAATGAAATGCGGCCTAATTCTGTATTTGATCCGACTTTTTATCTGACAGCATATCCGGATGTTGCTTTAAGTGGAGTAAACCCCTTTTTTCATTACGTTGTCTCGGGAAAGAAAGAGGGGCGTTTGACACAGGCGGTCATACCGCCCCCCACCCCACCTGATTTTGATGCTGAATTTTATCGAAAGGCATATCCGGAAATCGATGGATTTGACCCATTTCTTCATTACTCAAAATATGGAAAAAATGAAGGACGTCTCCCCTGTGTCCCTGTTACTATTCAACCTGGCGAAATAAACAATTTAGATCGAACCAAAGAAACCATAGTCATTGTCAGTCATGAGGCAAGCAGATCAGGCGCTCCGATTCTTTCCTTGAATATCGCCCGGCATTTCAAAGAAAAATACAATGTCGTTGCTTTGCTGCTCAGAGGAGGGGAATTACTGCCTGACTTTCATCAACATTGTGATCTTGTTATCGAGCCGTTTCCTCAATCGCACAATCCTCGTATAATTTTTGCCGTTTTTGAAAAACTGTTAGCTGAAGTAGGATTGAAATTCGCGATTGTCAACAGCATCGAATCCAGGCGCGTCCTGCCTGTCTTGGCGAATTTTTTCGTACCATCTCTTTGTCTCGTCCATGAATTTGCTTCATACACTAATCCAAGGCATGCGATCCGTGATGTAGTGTTATGGGCAAGTCAGGTCATTTTCTCTGCCCGGATTGTGTATGAGAACAACGCTGCTCAGTGTGAAGCGCTTCAGAAATCCCGACCGGTTATTCTTCCACAGGGGCAATGCATAGTCCCTCATGCCAAGGATACTCAACAAGCAGATGAAAACGAAACAAAACGAATTCGCAAGTTGTTTCGCCCCGATTCTTTACCTGATAACACGGTAGTAATCCTTGGTGCCGGCATGGTGCAGATGCGTAAGGGGGTCGATCTTTTTTTAGCCGGCGCTGCCAGAGTGGTTGCGCTTTGCCCCCAAAATACCTTTCGTTTTGTTTGGGTTGGCTATGGCTTTGATCCTGATTTTGATTTTACCTACTCGGTGTATCTCCAGGATCAAATAAATCGCTCCGGACTTGAAAACCATGTTTGTTTTGTGGGCGCAACATCGGATATGGATTTGGCTTATGAACTGTCGGACGTGATGTTTCTCAGCTCACGACTCGATCCTTTACCTAATGTCGCTATTGATGCGATGCTTCGAAAATTACCGGTGATTTGTTTTGATGGTACCACCGGGATTGCCGATCTTCTCAAAGAGAATGGACTTGGCGAAAGTTGTGTTATCCCGTATCTGGATGTCGAGCAGGCAGCGCAGCGTCTCGTTTCTCTGATTGAAGATGCCGGCCAGAGGAATAAGCTGGGAAAGGAAATCAAGGATGTTGGCAAGAAGCTGTTTGACATGAGGTTGTATGTTGAATCCCTGGAACAGCATGCGCTTGATTGTGTCGTTAGGCAGGAAGTAGAAAGGGACGAATGTGCCCTGATTGAGAAGGATGGGATCCTGGATCTTGATTTTTACTCCCCGCCTGCCTGGCCTGCTTTGACCTGTAAGGAGGCGGTGCGTGCTTTTGTGCGGACATGGAAAAGCGGCATAGATATGAGAAAACCATTTCCCGGATTTCATCCTGGTATTTATGAAGAGAGTCATGGATTATCACAATCAGGCAGGAATCCACTGGTTGCCTTTATACAAGCCGGTAAACCTGAAGGACCATGGTTGTCTGACCTGATTCAACCGTCTTCCACTGTCCGGATGAGAAATAAGCAGCCGTTTCGAGCAGCATTGCATGTGCATGTTTTCTTTGTGGATCTTTTTTTAGATATTTTTCAAAGACTTGAGGGGCAGGATCTCCATCTTGATCTCCTTATCAGTGTTCCATCCTTGGAAGTTGCCGAAGAAGTGAGGGCTTTGGTACAAGGATATACAAACGGACGTGTTGATATCCGACCTGTCCCGAATCGAGGACGTGATATAGGGCCCTTGTTGACGGAATTCCGCGAAACAATTTTGAATGATTATGATGTGATAGGCCATGTCCATACGAAGAAAAGTGGTGATGTGAAAGATTTGGCTATGGGGCAAACCTGGGTCAAGTTTTTGTTGGAAAATCTCATTGGGAAGGAATATCCTATGGCCTCGACAATTCTTGAGAGGATGGCGGATAATGAAACACTTGGACTCGTGTTTCCGGATGATCCCTGGGTCATTGGATGGTCGGGAAATAAAGAGAGAGCAGAAGACTTGGCGCATCAATTGGGCATTCATGAATTGCCCGATCGTTATTTTAATTTTCCCATGGGCACCATGTTCTGGGCAAGAACCGAGGCGCTTCAACCTCTCTTAACCAAAAACTTGAGATGGGAAGACTATCCGGAAGAACCTCTCCCCTATGATGGCACTGTGCTTCATGCGCTGGAGAGGTTATTGCCGTTCGTGTCAAAAAAAATGGGCTATCAGGTAGCCATGACTCATGTCCCAGGCATGACGAGATAACTTGAATGAATATGCGAGTTTTGGTTCTTGGGGGGAATGGTTTTATCGGGACCCACTTGGTGGAAGCCCTTGTTGCCGGTGGAACATACGTCCGTGTGCTGAGCAGGTCGGGATACCGACATGTTCAGCCCCTTCACGGTGTCGATTATCGTTATGCAGACTTTGCCGACTCAGTGAGCGTGGCTGAGTCGCTTGTTGATATGGACATTGTAGTTCATCTGATCAGCACAACGGTACCGGCAACAGCGAACTTAGATCCTCTCGCAGACATTGCCGGGAATTTGCTGCCGACTGTCAGGTTGTTGCAGCAGATGCGTGATATGGGGGTTCCTCGGCTGGTGTTCCTCTCGTCCGGGGGGACAGTGTACGGCAACGCGAAATCCGTACCCATTCCTGAAGAACATGAGAGAAATCCTCTGTCATCGTATGGGATTGTGAAAGTTGCTATAGAAAATTACATAGCGATGTTCAGCTCGCAATATGGACTGCGATCACTCGTTCTACGCGTATCCAACCCATACGGCCCTTTTCAGGGGCATCTCGGGATCCAGGGAGTCATTCCGACATTTTTCCAACGAATCCTTGCAGATGACGAAGTCCGAATATGGGGTGACGGGTCAAATGTGCGAGACTATCTGTATATCAGCGATTTGGTGTCGTCTCTTGTGCTGAGCATCAATCAAGATCTTGCAGGCGTGTATAATGTCGGTTCCGGCCAGGGAGTTTCACTGCGTGATGTCGTATCTCTCATTGAAGCGATTACAGGTATCTCTGCACATGTAGAATATTTACCCCCCCGTGGTTTCGATGTCAGAAAAGTCGTGCTGGATATATCAAAGGTAAGGCAGGCCATAGATTGGGCGCCGGTTGTGTCATTACGAGAAGGATGTGAACGGTATTGGAAATGGGTGAAAGGGTGAGAGCTTTATAAAACAGAGATCCCTGCATGATGATTTGTATGTCATGATGAGTTAAAACAAATAGTTACAAGTTATCCGCTGCTCCGTCAATATCAAACGGAAGAAATCGTCTTCTGTCTTTGTCCAAAATGATAGAGGCACCCCCGTAACCTTCTGTGTGGTCATCATTTTTTATAGAGTGGTTTCCGACGAAAAGGTGCATTGTTTTCGAATAGCAAGACGGACGTATAAGATGATAGATCAATCAGGAGGTAAGCCGCGGTGCAGCAATTCCCGGAGGATGCTGAAACGTAGCAATAGCGCAATGCATTCAAATACCTTTCGTAAACTTTTGCAAAAATAATCGATAAAATCAAAATTTTACTTGACATATCAATGAGTTAGGATTTTTGTCTTTTTGTAAGAAAAACAATAACTTACAAGGAGGCAGCCATGTCGAACCAAATCACAACAATCATGAAAACCCGCAAGAGAGAAACCGCACGAAATGAAAAAATCAGGCTGCGCAAGCACCTGAATGCGGATGCTCTTTTTGCAACGATACGGGCAGGATTCAAAAAAATCAAAGACCATCGGCCCGGTACGGTGCAACATTCGCTGGCCGACACTCTGATGGCCGGTTTTGCCATGTTTTCTCTCAAAGACCCTTCGTTGCTTGCATTTGATGAACGGCGGTTTGCGGAACCGCATAATCTCAAGACCATATACGGCATGGGTACCATCCCCTGCGATACTTCCATGCGCGAGATCCTTGATGGGGTTTCACCTGATTCCCTCCGGCCTCTGTATAAAGATGTCTTCCGTCCTTTGCAGCGGGGCAAAGTGTTAGAGAAAATGGTGTTCATGGAAGACAGTTATCTGCTCAACCTCGACGGCACCGGATATTTTTCATCCAAGACGCTGTATTCCGATGCGTGCATGGAAAAGGTAAGCGCCAATGGCGAAGTGACCTATTATCTGCATGCTGTGGGCGCTGCTCTTGTCCATCCGGACTTCAAGGAGGTGATTCCATTGTGCCCTGAAATCATCAGAAAGCAGGATGGCGAAACCAAGATGGATTGTGAGCGTAACGCCATCAGGCGCATGCTTGGCAAACTGCGCCAGGACCACCCGCACATGAAGTTCATCGTCAACGAGGATGCGCTTGCTTCCAACGCCCCCCATATCGAAGATCTGGAGCAGTATGACATCAGGTATATCCTGGGCGTGAAGGACGGCGATCACAAGTTTCTCT
>DRDE01000087.1 GCA_011040095.1 Nitrospirota bacterium | reverse complement strand
AGTAAGGCTCATGTTAGAACCGATTGTTTCTGTATGGTTAGAACCTACTTGTATAGATTTATTATTTCCTATAGTCTCACTCTGATCATTACCGACTGACTTTGTGCGATTGTTGCCTATTGTCATAGACTCATCATGGCCAATAGTCTGATTCTTGTCATTTTCAATAGCAATAGTCCAATCCTTTTGCCCATGCAGGTAGATCTCTTCTTCCCCCTTCTTATCCTCAAATCGGAATTCATTTGAGCCCCCGCCGCCAAGGGAAGAGTCTGATTTTATGGTGCTCTTGGTTTTCTCTCCCGGCAGATCATAAGGCGGTTTGTTGATGCCGTGATAAACACGACCGGTGATAATCGGCCTGTCCGGGTCACCCTCGACAAAATCCACAATTACCTCATGCCCGATCCGGGGGATATACATAGCTCCCCATCCAGCGCCGGCCCATACCTGGCTCACCCGGATCCAGCACGAGCTGTTCTCATCCTTTTTCCCCTCCCGGTCCCAGTGGAACTGTACTTTTACGCGACCGTGTTCGTCAGGATATATCTCTTCTCCGGCAGGACCGACAATGATCGCTGTCTGCACACCTTCGACAACAGGCTTAGGGGTATTGCGTTTAGGTCTGTAAGGTATATCAAAAGGGATACACATGAAATTATTGTTATATTCAAACTCTGACTCTGCATCCCCGGTCTCATATCCCTGGCTCACCGAATGGTTCACGGAGGTTAAAACATACTCCTTTTCATTCATATCCTCACGGTAATATTCCTGAAGCTTGAACTTATACCCGCTTGTAAAGGCCCTGCAGTCACTTGAACCGGTTATTGTAGTGATTTCCGCCTCTTCTTCCTGCATGCGTATATTGACTAACCGGTCCCCTTCACCCCTCTTGCCGTACTCCCCGGGATAATCATAAATCTCACGCTCCCCCGGCCCCAGTTTCTGCCGGCTGGGAGCTTCCACCTTCAGGTCAGTGTTAGGCGTCTCAAAATTGAAATCACTAAGGGTGTATTTTCCCGCCTTTATCTCCTGCATCATTTCCAGGCTCGTAATTACATCTTCCTCAAGCCGGGCGCCTCCGCTCGTCTGATACAATGCAGACTCCTGATTTGGACATGGTTTATGTTCTTCGGGCGCGTCGGAAAGAACCAATGTGTGTTTCCCGTCTTCATGTTCAAAGAAATAGTATATCCCCTCTTCTTCAAGGAGGCGGGAAACAAAGTTAAAGTCTGTTTCACGGTATTGCACACAGTAGACCCTTTTATCATAGTCCCCATGAAATTTCATGTTGTAATCCAGGAATCTCTTTTCATCGAAAATTTTCGCCACAATATCCGGAACAGAAAGCTCCTGGAATATCCTTGAGTCTGCAGTCTTTGTAAGCAGCCAGAGCCAGGGAGCCATTGTTGCCGTGTAATAAGAAAAGCGAGCATCCGCCCCTGACTCACCTCCACCCCGCGCCTGTGAAAAACGTGAAATTATGCCGTTAAAAAATCGCTTTTCTCCATTTGCCAACACGATAGAGACTGTAACGTTTTTCCCGATAATATTCTTAAATTCTATACTGTGGTCTTCCGAGATCATTTCAAGTTCAAAGCTAAAGGGCATGGAGATTTCTTCTGAGCCGGAGAATCCGGTCAATAAAAACACATCTTTACCTGAAGGGGTATCTATCGCTATCAATCTATTTTCCTGCGTATAGTCCATAATGTTCCCCTTTTCTCGGCATATTAGAGAAAAACTTATCGATTAAATTGACTGCGTTTCATATATATAGATTGGTTATCCTTCTATAGCGTGAAGGCGTCCTCTTGTAATTATTTGTTAATTATAGCAAATATTAGTAAAAATGAAAGGCAAAAACTACATGATGGAGGGTTCAAGGTCGGAGTGACTCTTCGCGTAGACTCTCTTCGATATCCAAGGATTAGAGTCAGGATTATTCAGCCAGGGGAAAGGGAGTCAACTACCACCACCTGAGGTGGTGGCTTGAATATTAAATCCTGAAAGGCACCTTCTTCTTTATCGTTTTTTTACTTGAACAAGCTTTTCTGCTGCTCTTCAATCTGTTTATCCATTTTCTCCTGGTGTCTCACATACCGCCTTATCAGTTCCTCTGTCAGTGCCTTTCAGGGGAGGTACATTATAACTACTCGGTATAACCCTTTTCTGTACACACTACCAAAGGTAGTGGTTTAAGCCGATTAATTGAGATTGCTTCGCTCCGCTCGCAATGACAGAAAGGATTTTCGCGATGTCATTGCGAGGGGCTTCAGCGACAAAGCAATCTTGCACCCGTTTTCACCGGGAATTGCTGTCCGGATAATTTTTCAATTGATAATTTCCGTAATAATCTGATATGTTAAATAAATTTCAATCTCTATAGAAGGAGGCAGGTGAATGAATAATAAGGTAATAATAGCAGCAGCAATTTTTCTGTTGGTTTTCACTTCAACCGGTTATGCACAGAGCAGTTCCATCGGCCTGAAAGTCAGCACACTGGGAGCAGGTCTGGAAGCAGAGAGGTCTTTCACGAACTCAACAGGCATCAGGATAGGCATAAACTATTTCCCTTATGACCGCACCGAGACATTGGATGATATAGAATACAATGTAGATCTCAAATTAATGAGTTTATCGGCCCTGTTGGACTGGCATCCGTTTGAAGGGAGCTTCAGGATCAGCGGCGGTGTTTTGTACAATGGCAATGAAATCGAAGTTGATTCAAAACTGTCGGGATCTTACCAGGTTGGTGACAAAACATATACGGCTCAGGAGGTTGGAACCCTCAAAGGCAAAATTGATTTTAACAAGATGGCCCCATATCTCGGATTAGGCTGGGATACGTCTTTCGGCAAGGATAAGGGTTTCGGCTTTCTTTTTGAATTAGGCGCGATTTACCAGGGTTCGCCTGATGTCGACCTTTCCGCTGACGGCTTGCTTGCAAGTAATCAGGATTTTCAAAATAATCTGGCGAAAGAAGAAGAGAATATGCAGCGTGATGTTGACGATTACAAATTTTATCCTGTCGTAAGTCTTGGATTAAGCTATAGGTTTTAAGAAAAGTTTCAATAGTTCAGTGTCCTGTTTGAAAAGGATGTATTATTAAAAAATCCCCCTTAAGCCCCCTTTTCCAAAGGGGGCAGGTTCTCGTCCGGTCTTGTCGGCAGTGAACTCTTATTTACTGCCGCATCAGCCTCGGATATCTTGAATATAGCTACCGTTGCCTGCAGATTTGAGGCAAGCTGCGCTATATCCTCACTTGCTGTGGCTATTTGCTGCGCACCCCTGGAAGACTCTTCCGTTATTTCTGCAACGGCCTCCACATCTCCGCTTATCTGGTCGGATGCTGTGGACTGCTCGTCTGCTGCTGCGGCTATCTGCTGCACCATGGACGACACTTTTTCAACATGCTCTACTATCTCCTTCAATGCTGCATCTGCATCCATAGTAAGCTTAACACCTTCTTCTACTGCGTTTACCTCATTTTCCATGCTCGACAATGCCTTCTCCGTATCATCCTGTATCATCTTTATCATTTCTTCTATCTCTTTTGTTGCGCCTGTTGTCTTTTCAGCAAGCTTCCTCACCTCATCAGCCACAACTGCAAACCCCCTTCCCTGCTCGCCTGCCCTTGCAGCCTCAATTGCGGCATTAAGGGCAAGAAGATTTGTCTGGCTTGCTATCTCATTTATTACATTGATTATCTTTCCGACATCCTGGGAGCGCTCGCCAAGGGCAGTTATCACCCTGCTCGTTCCCATGGTAGTATCGGCAATGCCCTTAATACTGTCTATTGTCTCTTCTACTATCCCGCCGCCTTTTGATGCCACCCTGTTTGCCTCGTCGGCAGCCTCTGCCGCGCCCGCTACATTCTTTGCAACATCAACAATGGTAGCGCTCATCTCCTGGGATGCCGTTGCTACCTGGGATGCCTTTGCAGACTGCTCTTCAGATCCCTGGGCAATCTGTGCAGCGGATGAGGAGAGTTCTTCCGAACTTGAAGCAAGATCATGCGTAGCTCCCTTTACCTGCCGGATGGTATTTCCTATTTTATGTGAGGCCTCATTGAAATAGGAGGCAAGTTCGCCGAATTCATCCTTTCTTGATTCATCCATCCTGATTCTGAAATCCCCATCGCCAAAACTCCCGGCTACGGTAACAAGTTCCTTTACAGGCCCGGAAATAGAACGATTCAGGAGAAAGCCGACTGCAAAAATAAAGATGGTCGCAAATGCGGTTATGCCTGTGACACCCTTCTTGAGACTATTTACCAGCCCTATGGTGTTTTCCATCAACATATCCGCCTCTTCCACCTGATCTTTGAGAAGCGGCTGTAAAACAGTCTGAAGGGCCGCGGCCTTTTCATCAAATTGCGACATCATTTTGTTCCCCGTCGAAGTACCGTTGTCAATGTATGCCTGCGCCATCTTTTTACCCATATCATAGTAGGCATCAAACAGACCTTCCAGCTCGTTCAGTTTTTGAAGCGCAGTATCATTTCCCTCACGCTCATACATCTCTTTAAAATGTTCCACTCCCGATAAAAAGGACTGAGAGTACTTCTCTGCCTCATCAAAACCGTCATTCAAACCATCCTGGGCGCGTGTGGCTGAAATCTCTGTTAGCCACTGCTGGACCTGAATGACATCTCTTTCTATCTGCTGGCCTTTCAGGAGAAACATAATACTCTCCTCGGCTCGCATGGCATTAACGGACACATCCTTGCTCACCTGATATGTCCAGATACCTATCCCCGCCATAAAAAGTACAGGCAACATAAAACCCAGTGCAACTTTTTTACTTATCTTCAAATCTTTCCATCTCATAGCCGGGTACCTCCTGGTTTCATGGCATTCAGGGAAAATGATAATTTCATATTAAATATAATCGGCATTCAGGAAAGAAACTTTAGCTAAAAAAGTAGTTGGACCGCTTATGAGACGCGGAACTAAAAGGAGGCATGGCCTGTGGGGGGCGGTCTAAAGCCCTGCCTTTTCCCCGTTTACGATATCCTGCAGGGCCTTCTTTTTCAGCAATTTGATCCTGCGTCCGCTGACTTCAAGAATCCCTTTTTCACTCATTCTCCTGAGTATCCTCGAAAGGGTCTCGGGTATTGTCCCGAGAAGGCTGGCGAGCTGTCCCTTAGAGATATCGATCTCGACCGTATCGCCGCATCCCGGTTGCCGGGAGAGATAAAGGAGGTAGGCGGCAAGCCTTCCGGGCACCTCCTTAAGGGAAAGGTCTTCAATCATCCTGGTAAAGTACTGCAGGCGCATTGAAAGATTGGCCATCATATTCATGACAACGGACGGCTCATTCCTGATTAGTGCAAGAAAGTCCTT
>DRDE01000086.1 GCA_011040095.1 Nitrospirota bacterium | reverse complement strand
GAAGAATGTTCACTACTGCTCCCCCCGGAACAGGGCGAGTGTTTCTTCCGGCAGATCTTCAAAGAACGATGTTGGCGCTTTGAATTTGCCTTTTGCCAGACCTATGGGGCGTGGGTTGTTCTTGCGGGTTGCAAGTGGTTTGATCTCGGCAATCGGCTGGTTTCGCTTGCATAATAAAATGGTTTCGCCATGCTCCACTTTTTCAAGATATCGGGAGAGATGGGTCTTGGCTTCATGAATGTTCAGCTTTATCATGACTATATTGTAAACTAATTTTTAAACTAAGTACAGAACCTTTTTTGCGAGGGACATTATATGACCGAACCTATTCTTCCGCCGTTAAAGCCGATACCGATCAAGGACAGAATTTCCGTTGTCTACGTTGAGAAAGGCAATGTTGATGTCCTTGACGGCGCATTTGTGGTAGTTGATAAAACAGGCATCCGGACTCATATTCCAATTGGAGGCGTGGCCTGTCGTGTTCCCCACAGACGTGGGGATGATTGGTAAAATTATCGGGATGTTATAGTTTGAATTAATTTGGCTGGGGCGGGAGGATTCGAACCCCCGAATGCATGGACCAAAACCATGTGACTTACCGCTTGTCGACGCCCCAAACTTTCTCAGAGTCTGCTGTTGTTTGAACGACTGCTGTCCAGAACTCATTAAAAGCACAAGAGGCTTCCCGGGCCTTCTTACGCGACTCAAACACACCGAAAACGGTTGAACCGCTACCGCTCATTAAAGAAAACACAGCCCCCTGTTTGCGCAGCATTTCTTTTATCCCGGCAATTACAGGAAAGCTGTTAATGGTCACTGATTCAAGGTCATTTGAGACATCACCGGTTATGCCTTTGAGTTCCGCTCTTTCAATTTTGCGGATAAAATGCTCAATATTATTTACTTTTTCAGCTTTTTTTGTCAACATTGAGAAGTTGTTATACACCCAGGCAGTGGAGACATCAAAAGGGGGCTTCACAAGCAGAATATCCAGTGTTTTCTCTGCCTTGCGGGGGACCGTCTTTTCACCCCTGCCATAGACAAAAGAGAGCGGTCCATACAGGAAAAGCGGCACATCCGAGCCGAGTTGTCCGGCTATTTCAGAGAGTTCTTCCAGTGAAAGATCAAGAGACCATAATTCATTTAACCCGAGAAGGGCCGCGGCTGCGTCACTGCTCCCCCCTCCAAGACCGGCGCCCATCGGGATATTCTTGTCCAAGTGTATAACGGCCCCTTTTTCAATGCCGCACCTGCTTTTCAAAAGCATGGCCGCTTTATAAACCAGGTTCTCTTCAACAGGGACCGGGGCGCCTGTTTTCAGTATTAAATCGTTTGACGGGGCAAATGTCAGTTTGTCATGGAGGGTGATTTTCTGAATAAGGCTTTGAATCTCGTGGTAGCCGTCTTTACGCTTGCCAAGGATGTTTAAGAACCAGTTTATCTTTGCAGGGGCCTTCAGTGTGAGCATTTGTTAATATTAACACAAAGCTCCGTCTCACCGTTTCCCCGTCTCACCGTTTCCGAGCTTCTCTATCTTCTCTTTAATCCTCTCTTTGAGGCCTTCTTCATTTCCCTGAAACTCAAGGGATTTTTCCCATGCCTCTATCGCAGCGTCTTTATTGTTTAATTTCATATAAACATCACCAAGGTGCTCCAGGATTAACGGGTCTTTTTCCTCTAATTCCGTGGCCTTTTTTATCTCTGCAAGGGCTTTATCATACATGCCTTTTTTATAATATACCCATCCGAGGCTGTCGCGTATATATCCCCGGTCAGGCGCTAATTCAACCGCCCTTTTAATAAGATCGAGCGCCTCATCGAGATTGGTCCCCTTGTCGGCATAAGAATATCCGAGAAAATTAAGCGCATCTGCATGTTCCGGGTTGCTTTCTATAGTCTTTTTAAGGGCGGCAACCATTTTCTCGAATTTCTTTGTCTTTTCAAATACCACTGCAAGATAATAATTCAGTTCATCGTCATCGGGAGCTATGGCAAGACCTTCTTCAAATATCTCCTCTGCCTTCAGATAATCTTTCATCTGGATATACAGTTGTCCGAAGGACAGAAATACATCCGGATTGTCGGGCAGCAGCTCAACAAGTGTTTCAAACTGCCCTACCGCTTCGCCATACCGCCCTGTTACAGTCAGTATCCTGGCAAGCAGATATATTGCGTTTACATCATCAGGGGCGGTAGAGAGAATTTTACGCAGTTCTCTTTCCGCTGCTTCAAACTGTTTGCTGTCAACATATAAATTAACAAGCATTCCAAGCGCTTTCAGGTTGTCCGGCTCCACCTTTGCGATCTCTGAAAGCTGGCCGATGACCTTATCAATTAATCCCAATTTGAAATATAGCCTTGTGAGTTTCTTCCTTGCTTCCGTATCCTGCCCATTGAATTTCAGGAATTCCTTATAATTCAGGATTGCCTTGTCCGTATCCCCGGCAGCATCATAAGCAATGCCCAGGAAATAAAAGCCGTCCGTTAAAGAGGGATTCAATTCAAGAGCTTGCCGGAGCTCCTTGATTGCATTTTCATAATCTCCCTTTTCCGTATAAATCTTTCCAAGATAATATCTTGTCATCGCATCGTAAGGCTTTATTTTGACGGCATCATTTAATATTTCAATTGCCCTCTCAATCTTTTCATCAAGCATGTACATATATGCAAGATGCACATAAGGCTGGATATTCGAGGGATCGAGCCGGATCAATCTTTTATACATGCCGATGGCCTTCGGGTAATCCTTCCGGCCCGTATACAGCCTGGCGAGCAAAGACAATGCCGGTTCATAATCCGGAGATTTGTCAATCACTTCCAAAGCGGTCCTGATTGCATCCTCCGTCCTTTGCATTCTCAAATATACCCGGCTGATCTCGGTCTTCAGATAGGCTGAACCGGGGTCCTCTTCAAGGGCAAGTTTTAAATATTTCAGCGCTTCATCCCAGTCATGCGAGAGTTCGGCTTCAATGGCAAGAATGAAATTATAGTAAGATACCTCTGAATAATCACTTTGTATTTCCGGTGAATAGGCATATTGCGCCTCATGCCTGGAAACAGCACACGATACAAGCAGCATTAAACAAATTATTAAAACAAAGCTTTTGATTTTGAGGTTCATAAAGTTATTATGTCACAAAGCAAAAGCTATTAACAATCACGGGAAATTCAGCCCCGTTTATGTTAATGACATGTAACTACTGTCATATCAAGTGTAAGATGTCATTCCGGCTTGTCCGGAATCTTTCTTCATAAAGGATTCCCGACGCGCTTCGCTTGCGGGAATGACAGCTTAATTGTTGAGTTTATACACAGACTCTATTTAAACAACCCGTCAATTTACGGTTGACGTGACACTACTCAGGTTTACGGTTCACGCTTTGCAGTTGCCAAATTTAAACCTTAAATGCTAAATTTATTAGAACAAATTTGACAAACTCCTGAAAAGTCGTCATACCCGCGAACGCGGGTATCCAGGAAACATGCAACTACCTGAAAAGACTGGATTCCCGTTTTCACGGGAATGACAAAAAACCGCTTTCCAGGATTTATTACGAGTTTATCAACCTTGACAAAAACCATGAAGAATCTTTTTAAAAAGTTCAGCAAAACCGGCATTCTCGTCATTGGAGACCTGATGATTGACCAGTACATCTGGGGTAAAGTAAGAAGGATATCCCCTGAAGCCCCTGTGCCCGTGGTAGAGGTGACGGAAGAAGAGACGCTTTTAGGCGGCGCTGCCAATGTCGCCAACAATGTGCTCTCTCTCGGCGGCAAGGTCTTTATCACCGGGGCTATCGGTATGGATGACAAAGGGAAAATCCTGATAAATAAACTCGAAGAAAAAGGTTTTGGCACAGACGGCATTATAATAGATGAAAACAGGTCTACTACGGTAAAAACCAGGGTTATTGCACACAGCCAGCAGGTAGTGCGCTTTGACAGGGAAATAAAGTCCGACATAGGAAAATCAACAATATCATCAATCCTTGCTTATGTAAAAAACTGCCTGCCTGACATAAAGGGCATAATTATTTCAGATTACTCCAAGGGGTTAATAACAAAAACTCTTATAAGAAAATTGGTTGAACTGACGGAATCAAAGGTGTTTATAGCCGTTGATCCGAAGATAGGCCATTTCGATTATTACAAAGGGGTCGATCTCATAACCCCGAATACAGGCGAGGCATCTTTCGGCTCCGGT
>DRDE01000085.1 GCA_011040095.1 Nitrospirota bacterium | reverse complement strand
GGGGTAAGCTGGTGATAAATGTTGTGAAGATGAGCTATCTCCGGTTTTTCTTTGGTAATCAGTCGTTCTATGTTTCTGACCGCGACGGGTGAGTGAACGAAGAACAACGCATTCCTGATTTTTTGCTGTAAATTGTTCTGGTCGTAATAGTCAATATTTGGAACAAAATAATCAGAAAAGGGAGAAGGGAAGTTTCTCTCATCTTCCATGGAGAAATCTATGACAGCAAACTCCTGCTTAAGGCACAACTCGCGTTCCTGGAAGAAAACGGTCTCGGCGCCTCCCTTGGGGAAAAAGAACTTATTTGCCAGAAGGATTTTCATATCATTGCGGTCCTACAAAATAATCCCATTGCAATAGCTGCGGGGGAAGTCAGGTTGCTAACCAGTCGAAACTCTGCGCTATTCCTTACATCCAACCTGTAAGCCGTTACAGGTGCCACAGATTTACGTAGTCGCTGCCGTTCGCTATAGTTCCTCTATGCGGGCGGGAGTGACCGCGTGAAGATGGGGTCTGCGACGGTTTACCCTGTTATTTTTGGAACAATAATCATGACTTCTTCAATTTCGGGAATCAACGCGGCGTCACGAATCATTTACTTTTAACCGTCAGCTGGTCTTTGTCCGCCTATGTTCCTGAGAAAGGAGCAGATGTTTGCAACAGCATTGCCTGGATTATAAATAATGCTTTCAAGGTCATAGTCTGCCGCCGGTCCGGAATCGGGGTTAATGGCCTTGATCTTCTCCTTCAAACCGGAGATCTCGGAGATTTCCAGCCCTTCCCTGAGCCAGTAAATGGGCTTGTCTCTGCCAAAGGTGTCAAAATATTGTGGGGCAGGTAAAAAGATCACAGGCCTGCGGAGAAGAAAAAATTCAATCCCTACACTGCTGGCATCTGTTATCATGATGTCGGCAGCAAGCATATAGTCTTCTAATTCATATGTGTTACATATATGAATGTTTTTCCTGCTACCCAGTTGCGCCAACTTGGCCTTCCAGTCTATACCGGCGGTTTCCCACTGCGTTGTTCCTTCGAGCATCAGCGGGTGCAGTTTGATAAGCAGGTTGCAGTCAAGTTCATGGCTTGCTTCAGCTATGGGGTCAATCCACTCCGCAGTTGCAGAGAATTCTCCCCATGTGGGAGCGAATAACAGGGTCTTTCTGTCGGGAAGCCCGCATTTTTTTAAGAAGGCTCGGCGATTAAAAGCACGACCTTTTTCTGCAAGAGTGTCGCCACGGATAAATCCGCCTCGGATAATTTCCGGCAAGCGTACCTTGTATTTTTCTGCAGCCAGTTTGAGGGCTTTTTCCTGGTAGGGGCCGGTGGCAATAATATAATCATATGTTACTGCATCCTTTATCTCCGCATGGTTTTTGGAAAAGCCAAGGGAGGACAGTCCGTGGGCAAAAAGCATTGTAACTGTCTTGCGCGGGCATAACCGGTGTTGCGGGGTAGTTGCGGTATCTAGAAAAATATTCGGCCGGAGAAGCGGAAGCCAGATATATGAAAAAATGTTCACGTTCACAATCAAGTGGTTTTGATCAAAAAAAAATTTATTCGTCTCCGCTTTCAGCTTTTTGGGATTGGAGCCAATCAGAATGACACTGTTTGTCGGATCCTGGATCAGGGATCTGTATACAGGTTGGAGATGGTGAAACTGATATGTTTCATAGGCATTGACAGCAATTATTCTTTTGCTGGAATTTTTTTGGCAAAATTTGGATATTGCTGGATATTCATAGAAAAACAACAATCTGTACAGGAACGACACTGCACGTCTGCCCCTCACTGACCCGAAAAATGCCTCAAAAATATTATGGGAAATTTTATTTATCACTTCGGGGGATTCGGATCCTTATTTCAAAAAAGAGAGATTTATATTGTTCCGCAACAGCGTTATATCGAGACTGAAGTCCACCTCCTCCCAGAGTGCATTGTCCACAGGCAGGTATGCAACCTCTTTTCCATTCATTATAATCTGCCTGATTACGTTGTGGTGAAAAATATGCAGATTTTTGTCATTCCTGAACATTTCCTCGATTGTTTCCTGGTATATTCTACCGGCACGGCGTTGAAATTTGAAAAAACCGATTGATTCTCCATCAGCCTTTTCCGCGGGAATCTGTTTGCTGACATCTTTCACGGTCTTCCTGCTGGTATCAAGTATTACTTTCATGTCGTCATCGTCATATTCTTCCTTGCTGGATACGGCCAGACAGATGTCGTCCCGAGTTTTCAGGAGATCCTCCAGGATGGTTTGATGTATCACTGTGTCTCCGTTGATGAGTAGAAAATCGTCATCCATGTACTCCCGGGCCAGCCAGCAGGAAACTATACTGTTGGAAATCAAGTAAAATGGATTGTGGACAGTGATGATAGGGATGTCTGAATATAATTCAACAAATTGTTCTATCTGGTGCGCCAGGAATCCAGTGACAATGACTATCTCGTCAATCTCGTATTCCCGGAAGAGGTTTACCTGGGATTCGAGAATGCTGTGACCGTTGAAAATTTTCAGCAGACATTTTGGTGTATTCTTGGTCAAGGGATACAGGCGGTTTCCCTTTCCTGCTGTAAGTATTATTGCTCGCATTTGTTTACCATGGAAGTTGTTGATATTATTTTTTGTGAATAGCCAGATGCAGAGACTTTTAATTTGTCTTGCCGTGAGATCTGGAAGGATAATAGGGGATTGTATTGTTTCCTATAAAATTTATACCAGCTACCGATATAGTTATATGACTGATATCGAGTTTCCTGTCTGTAATTGCTGGATGAATTGTTTCTATTTTTTTAAAGCTGATATCTTGCAAAAGAGATACTGCTTCACTTCTATTTTTTGTTATTATCGACAATTGTTTAACTTCCAGTGGATGATTAAGTAATAAAAGATGACCTGTGGTCACCCGACAGTGTTGTTAATTTATCAATTTTTTTTATTGAATACTGCCGGTCACCTTTTTTCTTAGAAAAAAATCCATGTATAACCATAAAGGGTGAAACGAATCGATACATGATAAAACTTCTCAGATGAGACTTTGTTAAATGCCTGAAAAAATCTGCCAAAAAAATACATACCGTTAGTAGCAATGGGATACACATTTCTCGCAAACACAAAATTGATGAAAATAGAAACAATAGTATGTAAATAAATCCCAACATCACCCCTTTCTCTGCTTTTATGATGTCGATTGAATTTCTGAATGAATAAATGTGTTTTCGGAGAAGAATTCCGAGGGATTTATTATAATTTTCCTTAAAAAAAGTTTTGAATCTTTCGTTGGAATAACAAGGTTGAGTTATATGTGTTCCAACAAAGACAGGGATGGCAAGTATGTTAAAATAATTTGAAACTCGCAAGGAAAAGTCACCGTCTTCCTTAATTTTTAGATTCTCATCATATTTAATATCGCTCTGCGCCACTTTTTTAGAGAGTACAATTATGCCGCCTGCTATGCGTACAAATTTTTCCTGAGTGATTTTTTTCCTAACTGGAATCGATTTATAAATTTTAAATTCTGAATCGTACCATTTTTCTGATAATTGACCGACAACAGCATCAGCTTGTCCGCCGATTATTTTTTTTGCAGCGAGAATTAAAAAATTATAATTAATAACAATATCACCATCACAGAGAAAAATTACATCACCTGTGCATTCTCTAAGTATAACATTTCGTGCAACTGCTGCGTTGCAATATCCTTGTATCAAGTAAACATCAGAATTTATCGCATCACTTCTATATTCTTGGGAAAAATTAAGCATCACCTCTAATGTATTATCAGATGAATCACTATCAACTAAGATGAAATCAATTGAGCTGAAATGTTTTAATAATGGTGTTAAAGCTGAGGAGAAAGATTGCAGGCAATCCTTAAGAAAAGGTTGGCCGTTTCTGCTTATTATCCCTATCGTAAGTTTGCCAAATTTTGCCATATTGCGCTATTAAATCCAAAAACATTTGTTTTGTTTTTTCGTATCCTTTTGCAATTGGAGTTTG
>DRDE01000084.1 GCA_011040095.1 Nitrospirota bacterium | reverse complement strand
GCGAGGGCATGATAGTGGCCATACCCGCTGCCGGCGCTCTCATTAATTATCTTGAAGAGACACAAAAGGATTCGCTTACATTCAAAACGATAGATGTATTGAGACGCGACTCAAAGATGCTGCTCGATGCCGCAACCCTGAAGAATCTTGAAATTGCCAGGAACATGCGGAGCGCGGAGCCGGAAGGCAGCCTGCTCTGGCTCATGGATGAAACATTCACTCCTATGGGGGGCAGGCTTTTAAGGAACTGGCTTCTTAACCCCCTGCTCGATGCAGAAGAGATCGGACAAAGACAGGATGCGGTTGAGTCCCTGATGAGTGATTCAGGCAGGCTTTCAAAAATACAGGCTGCCCTAAAAAGCATATACGACATTGAAAGGCTTGCGTCTAAAATAGGCGGCGGGACTGCCAATGCAAGAGACCTCCTGTCGCTGAAAAATTCCATAGAGGCATTGCCGGGGCTGAAAACTCTCCTGAAAGAGTATGACGATAAAACAATCAATGCCCTGTCAGACCGTATAGATGTTTTCTCTGATATCAAATCCTTTATTGAAAAAGCCGTTACAGATGACCCGCCGTTGACTGTCAAGGAAGGCGGTTTAATAAAAAAAGGATTTAATGCGGAAATAGATGAACTCAGGGAGATAAGCGGCAGCGGCAAGGATTTTATAGCCTCTCTGCAGGCAAGGGAAAAAGAAAGCACGGGAATCTCATCACTCAAAGTCGGTTATAACAAGGTCTTCGGATATTATATCGAGATCACAAAAGCCAATCTTTCCCAGGTCCCCGAAGAATACATAAGAAAGCAGACCCTTGTAAACGGCGAGAGATTTATCACCCCTGAACTTAAAGAGTACGAGGCAAAAGTGCTGGGCGCCGAGGAAAGGCTCAGGAATATCGAGTATGATGTTTTTGTTAAAGTCAGGGATGATATTGCCGCTGAAACCGGGAAGCTCCGGCAGACTTCATCGGCAATCGCCGGGCTGGATGCACTGCACAGTTTTGCCCATATTGCGAGAAAATATAATTACGAACGCCCGGTTGTTGATTACGGGGATGTGATACAGGTATCTGAGAGCAGGCATCCTGTAATAGAGAAATTATCTTCCGGGGAGAAATTCATTCCCAATGACTGCCTGATAGATGCCGCTTCAAACAAAATCTTAATAATAACCGGGCCGAACATGGCCGGGAAATCAACCTACATGCGGCAGATCGCCCTTATTGTGCTGATGGCGCAGGTCGGCAGTTTTGTGCCTGCCAAAGAGGCAAGGGTGGGGATTGTCGACAGGATATTTACAAGGATAGGCGCCTCCGACATTATCACAAAAGGGCAGAGCACATTTATGGTTGAGATGATTGAGACCGCCAATATTCTGAATAATGCTACGGGGAAAAGCCTCATATTACTTGATGAAGTCGGCAGGGGAACCAGCACCTTTGACGGAATAAGCATTGCATGGGCGGTTGTTGAGTATATTGCAAAAGAGCTGAAGGCAAGAACACTCTTTGCGACTCATTACCATGAACTCACGGAACTCTCGATTATCCTTGATGGAATAAAGAATCTGAATGTGGCTGTAAAAGAGTGGGGCGACGAGATAATTTTTCTGAGGAGGATAGAGGAGGGAGGCGCTGATAAAAGCTATGGCATTCAGGTTGCAAGGCTTGCAGGACTGCCGGAAGATACGATTAAGAGGGCCAGGGAAATTTTATCCAATCTCGAGAAATCGGAGCTTAACGAACTCGGGGCTCCGAAGCTTGCCTATTCACCTGATCCCGGACCTGCCCAGGCCCCCAAAACCGGCCAGCTCGACCTCTTTACCACACAGACGGATCCTGTAATAAAAGAACTCCTCGGCCTCGATATCCTGAGTATGACCCCTATTGAGGCGCTTAACAAGCTTTTTGACATGAGGAAGAAACTGGCGGACGGGAAAGAGAAGACGGATTGAGTTTAACGCAGTTGACATTATCCGATTGATGTACATACTTCATTTGAATAATCGCTTTCATTCCCTGAAGTATCATAAGCGGTTACGGCAAAACACCATGTTCCGGCGGATAAACCGTCAACTACGGAGCCTGTAGTGTTTCCAATGTCGACAGACTCTGTATAGCTGCCCGAGGATGTGCCGTAGTATACTTTATATCCGGCAAGGTCGGTCAAAGGAGAGCCGTCACTGTTCGTGGTCGGCGCATCCCAGGACAGGGTTGCCGAGCTGACGGCAGTGGAGTCCGAACCGCCGCTGCTGCTACCGCTTCCCCCGCTTACAGTGACCCCGCCTCCGCTGCTTCCACTTCCGCCTCCGCCGCATCCGAAGATAATTAGCAGTAATACTAAGAGAAAAGGATGGATGTAAGTCTTTCCCGGTTTTTGTTTTGTATAAGTTTTCATCATATTCATAGAATAGATGAGAAATCCCGGTAACGATGTGACTCAAATCACGGGTTTTGAATTTTTTATTTTCAGAGGCATGCCCGGGAATCCTCTCTTTTTTCCACCACCTAATGGATTTTACATAAAAATACAGGTTTTTGCATCATTAAAGACTTGCTTTTGTATCTCCATGCCTGAGGCGCATTGTGCGGCTTGTCATTTTCAACTGAAAAGTGTTTAAATTAAAGAACATGT
>DRDE01000083.1 GCA_011040095.1 Nitrospirota bacterium | reverse complement strand
TCTTTTAAACAATTCGGCGGCCTTGGAAACGGATACCTCCGCCCAAGCCTTATTATTTCCTTGAAACATAACATGAAAAAAAGCGACAATACTATTCACCTTGCCCGAAGCTGTGGAGGTTCTTCGTCATCCAAACATAACTCTCCCTGCTTCGGGTTCCTTTCTTTGATCTTTGTTCCGGTTATTTTAATCTGAATGGCTTATTCTTTGGGTTGGCTTATTTTGATTAATTTGCGGCTTGGGGGGTTAGTTTAATTTGCTATACAACACTAACCAACTCATTTTCAGATTGTTTCTCGTTATCAGGTAAGCCTAATAATTCATCCAGTGACTCTTTACCCGGAACCCATTCTTTAAGTGTCGTGTTGCCGGTTCGATAATTCTTGTTCCGTTCAGGAAATACCTTTGCAATGTCAGATTTGCCAATCGAATCCAAATCTGTGATCACAAGCGAGAGAAGTCCAAGTGTTTCAATAAGTGGCCTCAGGCGGTGCGCATGGCTGCCGCCAATTTCAAGCAGGGAGATATAGCTTTGATCCAGCTTTTGGAATTTATGCCGTATGAAATGTGGGAGAAGCATTCGTTCCGCCGAGCCTTCAACCAGAATGGCCGCATCGGCAAAGAACAAATCGCAATGGGTTGACTCGACGTATCGTGTAGCGAATTTGGATGTTTCTGTAGCATCGCCAAAGGTTTTCGATAAATTCACAACGGTTGCCAAAGGTATTTCTCCTTTTTTCCTTGCAGGTTCACGTCGGAAGTATCGTAAACAAGTAAAGTCCAACTCATGAGCAATATGAGACGAATGAGTGCTGACAATCAGTTGTGTATTGAGTTGGCCATTCTTGAGCCTATCGTTGGTACGCAGTACTTGATAAGCTTTTTTGATGAATACCTGTTGAACTTGAGCGTGCAGATGAGCTTCCGGCTCTTCAATAAGCACAATGTGAAGCGGTTCGATGATGGTTTCATCATTGTTTTGTCTTTTTGCCGCCTTGCCGACACGCATCCATTCATCTCTGAACCTGATCAGGCTAAACACCATAGATATAAGATTCTGATACCCTAATCCGTTGTATTTTTCGGGAAGAGACAGGTGCATAGAATTGGTATCTTCAGGTAGCACATTAAACTGGACTGCTGTTTTATGATCCAAGCTATCAATAGGGTTAATCTTGCTTGTAAGGGAAATCTGTGGATCACTAAAGCCTGGGTAGTTGAGTCCTTCAAGCTCGCCAATTGCTGGCGCAAAGCTGCTCTTTAACTTTTCGTCAAATACCGTTTTGGCTGCTTCAATTGCCTGTAGTGCCTCAATATCACTGGCATCAGGAGATTCTGACGGGTCTAAATGCTTGGAGAAATACTGACGAAGCTGTGTGGATAAACTTGCAAAGCCGCTGTGTGAATCATCTTCAGTTTTCGGATCAGAGAAGCCTCGCTGGGCACTAATAACATCAATCTTGAAGAGGCCGTCAAATGGCTCTCTGTCCATCGGCTCACTGTCGGCAGGAAGCGGCTGGGGTTTAGCCACACCATTGTAAGGATCAGAACATTGCGTTGGGTCTAAAATATACGCTTTGACTTTAAAATGCCGGTGAAGCTCTCTGTCCAGATAATCCCGCAGCGATTCCGGCCATAAGGATAGTATGCGTTTATCTTCGCGGAAAGCAGTTGGTTCGGTACCACGAGCTGATTGATAGGCATCGCGAAATTCTTTGTACAGTTTTTCAATGTCCTTTGGGGCAAATACCAGCCGCACGCCAAGTTTTTGATCCGGTTTCCAGTCAAGTGTTGGGAGGAGATGGATGATATGGTGGATATCCGTATCATTGGCCTCGAGCCAGACGTCGATAGATGGCAAATACGACAACCATTGTCCAAGCACTAGATCAGGCTTATTATCGCCGTCAGCATTTGTCCATTGCGTACCTATTTGATTGATATGCGACCAATTCGACAATGTAAAATCTGTGGTTGCAATATCTTTACGGCGGCTTTTTTTGAGAAACAGAATCATCGCATCCATCGCAGAAGTCTTACCGCTATTATTTGCCCCGACAAGAATCGTTTCCTGTGAAGCGATTTCAACCCGACAGGATTTAAGCCTGCGGAAATTCTGGATTTCAACAAAAACAATTTTCATGTGGTTACCTCAGATTCACTCTGTTGTGTTGTGAAGCGGATCAATTTGTATAACGTATAGAGTTTTATCCATAATGCCTGCGGCACTATGGATAAAACTCTATACGTTATCCTGAAAACCGGATAAGTATTTTTTATGCACATTCCACAAGAAATAAAGACCAGGTTTGATGTCCTTTTAGTTACAAAGGCAATACCCATGATATACCATTATCATTACAGGAAGTGTCTACTATATTACATCGACTTCTGTTAAAAGTATCATTACCCTCAATCAGATTAACAAAGTCTACTTCTCTTTATTAAAAAATTGCAAGAAAAACATCAAACAATCCTAAAAGAGAAAGTCAATGTAGTCAATAACATTACCTTAAGTGCCTTCAACGGGAGTATCAGCGCTCCAAAGACCGATCTGTATCTTTTCTATTTCTTCTGATCCAGGCTTGTAAGAGGCGGCTTTCTCTTTGACTCCTGTGATTTCCTTTTTTCCCTTTCCCTTCTTTTTATCCCACAGCCCTGCTTTGACTTCCTGCTCGTGGATTTCGTGGTTGAGTTTGAGGAGGCGTTTTAATACTTCCTTGCGGACTTCCGGGCTAATGGTGTAACGGATACGGTCGTTTTCGGGGAGGTAGTCCACCTCGTAGAAGTCATGGGCAAGGTTGAGGTCTGTCCAGCCGTAGGCGGAAAGGACAGCATTGTCCATCTCGACATGAAGTTCACGGAGCTTGAGGATGTCTTGATACCCTTTTTCACAGATAGTGGTTGGTTGTTTTGATACCTTTTCAATCCGCGGTGTCATCCGCGGTGTCAGGTCTATCCGCGGTGTCAGGTCTACACATTACACAAAGCATGTAAAATGTGTAGACCTGACACCACTCATAGACCTGACACCACTCACTCTTTCAAGCGCTGAGTGGCCAAAATTCGAAAGCGGGTGGCAATACCCGGTAGGCCACCGAAATAATCATGTCCTATATAGAACAGCGTCGCCTGAACTGCTTTCCCTTTGCCGTACTCCCTGAAGTTCCATAGCCTGAGTTCTGAGAGGCTCATTCTTATTCCATTGATTTGTTCGCCATTTCGTTGGCGATGATATCAAATTCCTGGGCCGTCAGCGGCATTACAGCAAGTCGGGGTTGGCGCACAAGTCCTATTCCAGCAAGTCGAAAGTCTGCCTTTATCTCGGCAAGCGACACAGGGCGTGCGAGACTGCGTATTGGCGCGAAATCACAGGTTAACCATTGAGGGTCAGCGCTGGCAGGATCAGAATAGGCTTTTCTATAAACCTCCATTAGTCCGACAATGGCACGTTCCTGTTGACTGTGATAGAACAGTACAGGATCGTGCAATAACATATCTTTCAGGTTATTCCGTGCTGACGGACTGCGTACCCCACGCAGAGTAAAGGTCCCGCGCCGCACAATCTCGCTCCATGAAGTACGGAATGGGGCGAATTTTACCAACCAAAAGCGTTTTCCATTTGTTTTCATTATTTTCAAATTTACTCTTGCAATTCATGGCGAATTCGCCGATAATAAGAGTGTCACATCCACCATGTGTGGAAGGTGCATTAGGCCGCGTTCTTCACAGAGCGCGGCCCGTTTTTTTCCAGGCTGCATATTCCCTGTGCAGTTGTTGCTTTCTCCTCGATTTCGGGCAATACGCTGTCTTCAACAAGACATGGTTTCGGCACTGCTTCAGGATAACAATGTAATTGATGCGATCAAACCATATGCAGATATGCTGATCACGTCCGCGGACGTTTGCCCACACCTTGACCACCGCATCGCTTTCGTTTTCCACCATCGGTCTGCACCACGGAACACGCACAAGCCTCTCAGGAATCGGAGACGTCCGTAAATGTTCTGGAGAGCCTTCGGATACAGCGTGCCAGTACGTATTCCATCGGTCGCCGTTAGCTATGTGAGGGCGACGATGGACACGGACGTCTTCACCACGGAATGACGGGAAATCTGTCCAATCATTTTGAAATATAGCATATGCCGCTGCCTCAAGAGCATTGAGATCGTCAAAATCGGCCTCTGCAAGCTTTTCGGGTAGCCAAGCTACAGTTGTTGGTGTCGTCATAGCAGTAACGCTTCCCGGTCATGCCACGTAAGCAAATTAATTTTCTCTGTCCCAGGCGGGGTATCTATACTCAGCGACTGGCCGAGTTTTTCTTCGATTACGGATACCAAGGCGCGCTTGGCCGTGCTCTCATTCGCTTGTTGTTCACGCCGGGCAAATCCGGTCGCCCCGAGCAACAGATCACACACCTGGAGCAAACGGATATGGTGACTTTGAACATGTTGAAGATTTTCCACAATCTTTCCATCATTATCGTCGGCGTCCTGATGCAAAAGCTGTTCAAGCTGTATCCGCTTCTCCCGACCGCGTGTGTCTTTGAGGTCCATAAAGACCCGATACCGGTTTTCCGGCTCGATAGCCCCCCGCAGTAGCTGATAATACAAGCGATAGTAAAGATAGTCCCGGCTCTCATCCGGCAACGCCGCATAAAGACGCTGTTTGTCCGGCAGGATCAATGTTCGGAACGAGACACCCTCGGCATTGAAGAACCAGTCAACCAGTGCCTTGTAGAAGTCCAGTTTGCCAGGGCTGACCTTGGTCCACTTAGATTCGAAATGAGGCGGCAGACTATGTGCTTTCCAGAGATCAGACAGTTCAGTATGTGCGGCTTTCACTTTCTCTGCCGGACAACTCAGCAGGCCAAGCAGGAAGCATGGTTCACCATCATAGGGCAAGTGCCGCGACTCATCACAATAAAGATGGAATGTCGTACGCTCCACAAGTTCTTCTTCTGTCTTGCCCTCTTTGGCTGCCAAAGCACGTCGCTGGGCTTTGGCCAGCTTCGGATAACGCCGTGCATACCAGTTTTCCACTTCCTGAATGTCGTCTTCATTCAAGCCGTAGGCTTCATATACGAGACGGTCGATTTCGATTTGCTCGTTTGATACGTAGTCGTAAGAATCATTGGATTCCTGGTTACTCAGAATACGTTCTACTAAGGGTCCAAGATCTTGCCACGCAACAAGAGTTGGGACCTCCTTGATGTCATCAACCCCAAAATTGACCGTATGGTTGATCGATGTGCGAGTTATATAGCGGAGGAATTTAGAATTGAAGAAGCCCAGCCACTCTACTGCGCTATCCCCACTTCTCAGCATGATTCTTGATGCAGCGTTCAAGAAAACAGGAGCGTTTGCCTTGCGAAACGTTGGACAGTATTGACCTGCAAAACTAAACGATATCTGCTCATCCAAGCTTCTAAATCGATACTCCTCGTTTGCGAGATCAGAGTGAGGTTCGACACGCATGCTTGCCACTGACTCTCGAGACCAATCAATGACTATGAGCGATGGTTTCTGGTAGTAACACGGCAATAGGCCACCTGAAGCATCTGACGGCTGCCCCATTTCAAAAGGAACGTAGTGCTTATCACCCACGACACCTTGTCTTTTTTTGGATTCCGATAGCGCATCAATCTCAGCCTTGGTAAGAACAACGTCAGATGACACTTCTGGAAAGTTTTTCTGGGCATTCAGACTTGTGATTCGCAGGTAAGAAACATTAGAACCCGTTTTTATTCCCGATACAACCTGAAACAGTCCTTCATTGTTCCATCGGCGTGACCTACCGGAGCCATGATACTGATCACCTAGCTTAAACAAATGAAAAGCCCTGTCATTCAATGAACACTCATAAGATACCTTCGGCAGGCCTGACTCGTTGAGTACCGTGGAATTATCGATATCCTGCATCAACACAAACAGCTTCGGTGACGCAACAAAGAACGGCAGGTTAGAGTTAGTTTCAATCAAAGACTGGCGGTAGTGATAGATCGCGTAGGTCTGGTTGCTGATATTCTGACGTCTGGCAAAACCTTCGGTTTGATACAGAAGGTGTAGAAAACGTTCAAACTGGTCATGGATGGAAACGTTTGTAAGGTCAGCCATCTGGCAGGTATGACCTTTTATCACCGCTCCACGCTGGCACAGGATAATGGCTGTGTTTACGGTCGCATGGAACGTATCCGGGTGGACACGAAGCATCTTGTGGATACGGTGCTGCATCATCTGTTTTCTCAGAGGACGGTGCGATTTGATGGTCATGAAAGTATCACTGACGATGTAGACAAGCACACCGTCAGGTGCAAGCGGCGTTGGCGGGCGACCCTCGGATTCATCGTTCAGGAATCGAGCTATGAATGCACCGTAAGGATCTTTCCATCCGAGTCCGAGCGCGTTCTTGATATCATCTGGAATTTTATCACCGCCGTATGGCGGATTGCCGATTACTATATGGAATCCGGCATCTCCAATTTCAGGAAAGAAAGCGCGGGCGCTGAAGAATGGCGCAGGAATGGTTGCATCGCGGAACCAGCGCTGCAGATTGGCGATATTCTGCTCTTGCGCGGTGGCGCGATCTTGCGGTGGGGTAATGCCAAGCGCTTCTTGTGAGAATAACGGAAACAACCCGTTCAGTATCTCAGCAATACTGATGCACAATTGTTCGCGTTCTTCTGCTGAGAGCTCAGGATTGTAATAATCTTCCCGAGCCTGGATGTATGCCTGAATGGCCTGTTCTTCAAATAACCCTATCTGGGCCTCTTTGAGGGTGTTGCAGCACAGCAGGTTTGTTTCGATATTGGGCAAAGCGTGAAGATGATAGTTGTGAAGACGGTCATTCGGGTCAACTTCCTGTTCTATGACCAGAGTCAAGAAAAAACGCAATTTGGCAATAAGGGCGGCCAAGGGCTGAATGTCAACACCGTAGAGATTCTTCTGGATCAGGCCGAGTTTACGAAGGTAGTCGTAGCTCTTGCCTGCCATGCCGCATTCGGCATCAGCACGCACATCCACAGGGAGGCGGGCTAGCAAACGTTGTTTCCAACCTTCATTGCCGGGGTCTACAACTCTCAACAATTCCACCATGCGATGGAGCATACCCATGGGAAATGCTCCTGAGCCGCATGCCGGATCAAGTACACGGACCTCATCAAGAGCCTCTACAATACGATCAGCGATAGACGCAAAGTCAGCGCCTTCCTCACGGTAACAAAGCTGGCTGACAAGTTGCAGATCCTGACGAGTGGCCGCTTCTCGCTCGAATCTTGAGCGAAGGTAAAGATGCAGAGATTCGTTTACCATGTAGTCCACGATTCGACGCGGCGTATAGTAGGAGCCCGATGCTTTGCGTGCGCTTTTGGCAGCGGCTTTATCCGTAGTGTTGATTTCCGCGAGCAGGTTTTCAAAGACCAAGCCGAGCAGTTCGGGGTCGAGAGCAACATCTTCTTCCAGTGCCGTGTTCTCAGTAACCGTAAAGCGATACCGACTGAATATGCGGTTCAGACCTTCAATCGGCCTCCGTTGCGTTCTCCGTCCCGTGCCGATCTCGATGGAGAATCCGTCCTCAAGCGTGGCAGCGAAGAGTTTGTTTGGGATTCGGATAGCTCCATCATCAATGGTATCCGATGCGTTGTCTTCGGGTAGCGCGTCAAAGAGCCCACCATTGAGGTACGGAATACGGTCAAACAAGTCATAGTCAAAGTCAGCCTCCAGATAGTTTTTGCCAAGGTAGTCCAGCTTCTTGAGTTCCGGATCGTCAACTGTCCGATCGTTGCGGGCTTCAGCAGTTGTTCGGCGCCGTTGTTCCATCGGTTTGTTCAGGGCCTTGAAAAATATGTTTTGAAGAATGCCACGGTAGTAGCTGTTCTTTTCAAGAACTTCGGGATCAGCAGCATCCCGCACCGGCAGATGCCGACGGTCAGCAGCATCAAAGAACTCCAGCAACTCTCCCTGAATCAGTTGTTTCTCTTTCAGAAACCACGTAAAGAGAAGTCTGCAAATCAGGCGCATGACAAACTCGTGCGTGGACTTTTCTCTTGCTTCGCTGGTGTCGGCCACATGATCAGGCAAATGTGCCAAGCGAATCTCTGATACAGCCCATGTAAACCAGTCCACCAAATCAGCATAGAAGCGCCGATTCAACTCCTGGGTTGAGAGTATTTTCTGCCAGGCATTATCCAGGTCTGAGAACGTCCGTATGGCGCCAACCTCTGTACTGAGCGACTGCAACGAGAAGCGCCCAAGGATATCGAGATGCGCACGATGGGGATTCTCAAGAGAAATATCGCGAATCAAAGATACCCGAGTCAACACATCACGAGTGCCGTCACGCAAATTGCGGCGACGGTTGATAATAGCCAGAGAAAGGGAATCATCATGTTTGAAGAGCAGAAACACAGGCATTGGCACAAGCCGATTGAGTGATCTGGTGATAAGTGACAGCTCGGTTCGGGTAGGTTTTTCGCCAGAGATTTCTATCGCAAAGAACAGGTATGACTTCACTTCCTTGGCGTCATATGCCGTATTTTCTATCAGCTCGAGCTGGCCTGTCGTGCGACCTGAGATCTCGGCACTTGTTAGCTGAAACAGAAATTGAACATCCATCCATCTGGAAAGAAGCGCATTCTCTTCCGTTAGATACTTGTGACGATCAAGGTACTCTTGCAGCTTGGCTAAAGAAGAGATGTCGAGGGTCTTCTCGCTTACGTAACCGAGGGTGTTCAGAAGCGCGAGCGCGTTGTCGCGCAAATTGCCTTGAGAGAAGGCCTGAAGGCGTTGTTGTATCTGCGTTTTCAATTCCATTTTTTTCCTGCTTTATTCCTTGATTACCAGCCAGGTTATCAGTTCAAAATCAGAGGACTTGTTTGCCTGCTCCTTCTTGTCAGGGATAACAAAATCCCGGCCGGACTGCAATCCGGCCGCGGTCCGTTTCTGGAAGGTGCGTACGATAGCGTTGATCGCCTTAATCAGCAAATCGCTGTACTTGTCCATCTTCGCGCCGCTTTCCGTCTCCTGGTCAAACAGGTCGCAAAGCGCCTGATAGGACTCGGCCTTTCCAACGCTGAGCTTCCGGAACATGGAGAGGGCGTTTTTTGCCTGGGTGAAGGTGAAACGGACGGTGCCGTCATCGCGGATATAGAGCAGGTAATACCGCCCCAGGGGATTAATGTTGGAGGACCGTTTCTCCTGCGGCGGGTGCTTGTGCCGCAAGCAGAAGATCACACCGGGTTTCACGATCTCGTGCCAGTTCTTGTCAAACAGCTCAGCGCCCTTCATTCCGTCAAGCGTCGGTGTCACGGCATAGAGGCCCAACGGGGCTTCCTCCAGTTGTTTGCGGTTGTTGGCCAGGAAATTCATGAGTTCAACCCGGAAATCGTCGAGCGTAAATTCACTGAGCGATACGTTGTCGTCCATCTCCTCCAGATCGATCACCTCGTCTCTGAGCCGGATAAGCTGCTTCTCACGATAGGTCAGTTCTTCAGCTACCAGGGCTTCGAGTTGATCGGGATCGAGAAGGTTGTCCGCGCCGCTGGCAGCAAGGTCCACCATCGCCATACGCGCTTCGACGCGGTCCTTGAGATTGATGTACTTATTCAGATCATCAGTGGGCCAGAAGTTGACGAGCTGAATCTGCTTATTAATGCTGCCCAGGCGGTCTATTCGGCCGAAGCGCTGGATGATCCGCACCGGGTTCCAGTGGATGTCATAGTTAATGAGATAATCGCAGTCCTGCAGGTTCTGTCCCTCTGAAATGCAGTCCGTAGCGATAAGGATGTCGATCTCGCCCTCCTGCGGCATGTTCGGCATCTTCTCACGGAGCTTGGAGCGGGGCGAGAAGTTGGTCAGAATGGAGATGAAATCGGTCTGGCGGACATAGCCAGCCTGCTTGAAGGTGGTACGGTTGTCGCCAGTGCCGGTAACCAGCGCGCAGTGCAAGCCCATCTCCTCAGACACCCAGTCCTTCAGGTTTGCATAGAGGTATTGTGCAGTGTCGGAAAAGGCGGTAAAAACCAGCGCCTTCCGATTGTCATTGTTAAGTGGGCGGTTGATCTTGTTCTGGATCAGACGTTTCAACTCCTGAAGCTTGGCGTCGCGGTCCGCAGTGACGGCCGCAGCCTTCTCGTGGATGGCAATTAACTGTGTGCGGTCCTTCTTGAGGTCCTTTTTCCATTCCCCGCGTTTCATGTGCTCCAACCGGATCGAGAGCTTCTTGCCTACCATCAGCCTTTCCAGCAGCTCAGCCTCCTCTTCCTCTCCTTGGTCCTTGAACATATCAGGACTCGTGTACTCATCGAAGTTGCCTTCGAAGTGGTCGATCTTCGTCAACAGATCCTCGATTTTTTTGATCGTTCGGTCGATCGAGACCTCGAAGCTGTGCACAGAGCTTTCGAGCCGCTTCAGGTAGTTCACGCGCATCATGCCAATCAAATAGGACTCGCGTTTTTTCTGGTCGTTGAAAATGACCAACTGCTCGCTGTCCTTGATATAGCGGTTCACATGGGCGTCTTCCAGATAGGCGGTCGGATTAAAAATACTCAGCTTATATTCCGAGATAGCCGCATGCAATTCATCGTAGGACGGAAAGTATCCCTTGATATCCGTAGCCGGGTGCAGGGCTATTGGTTTAAGCCTTTTGGGGAATTCGCCCATATCCTTAGTCCCGTAGTAGCTGATGATATGTCGACGGGACCGTGCTATTGTGAGTTCGTCAAGCAACTTGAAGAATGTGGAATCCAGGACGTCGAGTAGACGGCTGACCTTACGTTCCGGGTTCTTTTTCGGGTCCGCCCACTGCGTAAAGTGGGTCTGCGCATTCTTCATCGCCTGAGCGATGCTGTAGATGCCAAGCGACTCGTGGAAGGCCATGTCCTGATTTTGTGTGATCAGCAGGAACTGGTTTCGTAAATCCTTGAGGCTATTGTTCACCGGGGTTGCTGAGAGCAGCAGCACCCTGGTATCCACGCCCGTCTGAAGAACCCGTTCCATCAGAAACTCGTAACGCGTAGTCTTGCGAGTGCCGTCTTCCTGAACCTTACCCCCGGCGTTATTGCGAAAGTTGTGAGACTCATCAATAACCACGAGATCATAATTGCCCCAATTGTGAGTTTCATAGGCATCCCGCCCCAAATCGGTATGAGCCAGCACAGTGAAAGCAAACCGATCCCTGAGGAGCGGGTTGCGTGTGTCGTTTTCGCGGTAGACCTTCCAGTTATCCTCCAGCTTTTTGGGGCAGAGGACGAGCACGCGACCGTTGAGAAGTTCAAAATACTTGATGATTGCCAACGCTTCGAATGTTTTCCCCAGGCCGACACTGTCTGCGATGATGCAGCCATGATGCTTCAGGATCTTATTGATCGCGCCCTTTACGCCGTCCTTCTGGAATTCATAGAGCATGTCCCACACGTCGGATTCAAAGAAGCCGGTCTTCTCGTTGAGGAGGCCACCACGTTCTGCCTCCGACAAGTAATCTTCAAATACGTGAAAGAGCGTCTTGAAGTAAACGAACTCCGGTGAATGATTCTGATATAACAGAGAAAGGTAGTTCAGGACTTCAGACTTGACGTCTTCAACGAGGTCCGTGTCGTTCCAAACCTCGTCGAACCAATTTTTCAGGTCTTTTCGATCTCTGGCGCTATCAACTTCCAGATTAAGCTCGATGTTGTTGCCCGAAGCGCCCAGACCAAGGCCGCGCACCGTAAAGTTCGAGCTTCCGACAATGGCTTCTTGAACGCCATTGTTGTCCATGTGGTACATCTTGCCGTGAAGGAAGCCCGGTTTGATAATCGATCTGATTTCTGCTTTCGCTTTCAGCCAGTCAGCGCATTCTCTCGCCACGCGTTTCTGTTGCAGCTTGTTCTCAAGCGCAAGAGCGTCGTTCTCAATCCTGAAGGCCTTTTTCTCTGTTTTGTCAGGGTCAAGTGATTGGATGAATTGTGGTTCTCCGAACAGGAACCGGAGATGATTAACCTGGTCAAGCTGGTCCTTGAGGGCGGCATAGGCATAAATGGTGAAATAAGCGGAGACGAATGAGAGATCTGAGTCTTGGAGAATCTTCTCTTTGAGAAAATTGCCAATTGATCCCCGATGGTGGTTGTCCCGGATGCCGGATGTTCCAAGGCCGGATGATGTCATGAGCAGCTTCTCCCCATCATTCCCTTGCCCTGTTTGCTCTTAAGTAAATAGTTGAATATAGTTCCTAAATATGTAAGCGATTTGCCCGAGCCTGTGCCGGAAGTAACTATAAAATCACGATATTGATTCCCAAGATCAATAGCTTCCACCTGATGTTTGAACAGGTGATAGTCCTTAAAAATATGCGCTGTATCCGGATGGAGAAGCTTCCCGTCACCAGAAAATTCATTTGCAGGGCCAAGGATTTCAAAAGATGGATTGAATTGTATAAGAGGGTCCGGCCAGAATCGTCCCGTGCGTATCTCTTCTTCTACAATCTTCTTAATTTGTTCATCACTAATGTTAATGAAACTGCCGACGAATTGCTTATAGTCTGAGAGGATATCAGCGTGAAGCTTGAATATGTTTGTTGTCTTATACATTCATTAAGTGGGTCTTGATTTGTAATTTGAAAACGTGATGCCCGTTTCCCCTTTAAAATCGATCGTTTAATTTTAATCTAAATCCCTCTAAACAGCAAGAAGTAAAAGCCCAAACACATGCAAATACAGTTTATGAGGATAGTAATTAAATCAAACTTTTACACTTCATTTAATATCGAGACAATAAGGTTAGAATTATGAGCCTCTTGCAAAAGTATCGAGAGAATCGCTGTTGTTGTCATACCCGCGAAAGCGGGTATCCAGAAGTCTTTGATTTTAAAAAATACTGGATTCCTGATAAAGACCTCGGGAATGACGAATAAAGACTTTTGCAAGAGCCTCTTATTATAGAATTACAGAAATGAAAAACTCATATTTCACAAATGAAAATCAACTCCAGCAATGGATAGAGGCTGCTGAAAGTATAAAAGAGGAATTTGGATAACTCCCCCCGGCCCCTCTTAACCTAAGAGGGGAGTTTACTCCTCCCCTTAGGTTAAGGGGGATTAAGGGGGTTACTTTACTATCTCAAGGTTTTTAATGCATCAAAAAAAGAAAGCAGAAGAAATAGCAGAAAATCACAATATCCATCCTGGGTAAGCACATGTAAAAGCGCTTGGAGAAAAATTGAAATATTTTCTTTTCCTGTCTAATGAGAAGAAGGTAAAACAGGCTGCAAAAGAAGAAGGGTTTACTGTGGTTGGCGCTAATAGGTATCATTCTATAAGAAGGAGATCAGCATTACGAAATCTGAAGAATTCTTAATGCTGTATAAGCAGGTTCTCCTGCCGGCTTGCGATATTTTTATGCAACTGTGATGTGAATTCTCTCAAAAGCTCGTGGTAAGCCCGACCACTGTTGAAAGTCCGGTGAAGTCGCGCGCATTACGGGTCTCCGGGAAGTTGGCCTCTTCATCATGCATCACAAACCCTTTAACATTTACTTCATATTCAAAATTCCGGTATATCCTCCTGCTGACTCCCAGATTGAGCGCTGCTTTCATCCTGCTGCCCACAAAGCGGGATGAATCCGCGGGATAGTCATTATCCATGATATAAAGTCCCCGGAGGGACGCATTTAAGGCGGTCTTGTCGTTTACAATATATGCCAGCAAAAGATCAGTTGTAAACTCCCGGCCCCGGCCATTGCTGTCTTCGGTAAAAAGTCCGCCTGTTGTCTCCTGGAATTTACTCTTATCCCTCAGGATCGTCTTGATCTCAAAGCCTGCGTCCCATCCGGTCTCGTCATAGTAAAGACCGAGCCCCAGGAGGTAGTGCTCCCCTGGCTGGGCGAAGTCTTCACCTTCCACCCTGTCTTTGCCGTACCATGCGTAACCGCCGAAAAAACGGGTGCTCCAGGCTGGTGAAAAGTAGTACCGGACCTCGGCGGTTGCATTGACAATGTCCCCCGGGTCGTAATCCTGCAGGTTTTTGCTGAAATCATATTCCCTGCGCCAGAGATAACCCACGCCCATGCCGGCTGTCCATATGCCCCAGTCCTTGACAACAGACACAGTCGGGTTGACATTATATCCTTCCCCGAAGGTGTTGATTGCAATAATATCAGGGTCCATAATCAGTACCAGCTCCTCCTGCACGAAATCCGTCTTGCCTGTCGGGAGGTTGAGATCAAGCCCGAGCAGCACGTCTACAGGCAGCTTTTCCAATATAGCGTAAGAAAAGTTGACCTTTGTGTCGAGGATATGGGATAAGGTCCGGTTTTCCCGGTCGGCCGGCTCAACGTGGGTATTGGCATAGCCGGTCAGCAGGCTTAATGAATAGTCTCCCTGACGGGCCTCGATTTTAACAGGGATACTGGCCTGTACGGCCTTGTTGTCTTTATTGTCTCTCCACCAGTCAACCTGGAAACCGGTCTGAGCGCTGATGCCGGATGCCGCGACTGTATTAACATTAAAAAAAAGATATACAGCGCTCAAGACCAGTATAAATATGCCTGTTATTGTCTTTTGTCTCATAATAGTCATTTGCCGTGGTTGCTACGGGCACGGAGATGCTGCTTGGGTGCTGCCTGTATAGTCAACACTGCCGAAATTGGAATTGCAGATATCCTCTCCCAGATTGCAGGTACCCGATACCTCGGAAGGCGTGCTATTGTCCCAGCGGTTGCTGCGTGCATTAATCGTGCTGCCGGTTGTATTGTTTAACAGATCAACGATAGTATTACAGCTCAGTACATTATTGTTAATCGTGGGCGTACCGCCGCTCAGGATGGATATCCCGTATGAATTTCCGGTAATCGTATTGCCTGTGATGGACGGACTGCCGCTGCTTACAATTATCCCTGTGCCTCCTACTTCTCCCACCTTGAACTTAGTGATAGTTGAATTGCTCACAGTAGAACCGGCCGACAGATATATTCCATTTATATCAGAGCCGCCATCTATAAAACAGTCATTGACGGTAATTACGGCCCCGTTGTCATCTATTGCGGAAACAACGTTGGTGACGCTTATTTTACATCCTTCAACAGAGGCGCTTGGTGCGCCCACTATCGTATCTGTGGTACTACTGTTGGTTATTATTGTTGTGTGGTTATCTCCCCGGCAGTTAAGTGATGCGCCCTGCTTCAAAGCTATGGGGAATGTCTCCCCTGCAGCGCTGTCATAGGTTCCCGCATCTATACATATCTCTTCATTCCCGTCCGTTTGTGTAAGGGCATAAGTAATCGTTTTGCATGGAGTATCGGGGTTGGAACAGTCCGAATCATCAGCCCCTGCGTTTACATCGACATAGAGACGGCAGGAGCTTGTCGCAGCCAGGTCGATTGTGATTGTAAGAGATTTTCCGTTAAGGTCAAGCCATGTCTCGCCCCTGTAAAGCACAACTCCTGATGAGGTCATGGCCTCTAACACTATATGCCTGTCAGGCCCGTTTAAAATGTCGAGTGTTACGGAGACGGAACTCTCTCCGGCAACCGGAACAACTTCTTCAACGGTAACCATGTCATCGGCTGAAACTGTTATCCTGATACTGACTACAGCGGATGGGATGGTGGATGTTGCGCTCACTGCGCCTGCATTGGCTGCCGCGTCTGTATTCCCAAAATTTATTGTTACGGCAGTTGTGCCGGGCGTATTGCCGGACAGGCCGCTGTCCCCGCTGCCGCAGCCGGCGGTTAATAAAAATATTGCAAGGGCCGGCATCATCAATATCTTTTTCATGGATTTCCTCATAACCTGTTTACTGATCTGAAAAAGTAATGTCGATTCCAATGGGAGTCGGCGTATCTTCAGGCTTGCCTGTCCTTTTGGCCGGATATTCCGCGGTCAACTGATCCGTCAGTGAAACGCTGTCCCTTAATGACTGCAGAAGTTTGCCGCTTCTCTTCCTGGCAGTAACCAGGCCAAGCGCCCGCAGCTCCCGGAGGGCGTCCCCGGCGCTGCAGATATACGGGTCGTCTTTCAGAGCGCTTTCATAAAACCGGGCTGCGTCTTCATAATTCCCCCGGTCGCCGGCATCAATCCCCTTAAAAAAAGCGAGAAGGGCGTTGCTGCTGGTTGAACAGGGTTTTTTCAGCGCCTCCCTCTGAGTGGGGGTAAGCTCAATCTTCAGGAGATCAACGATCTTAAAAAGAAGCTCTTTTTCCATCCTGAATAAATCCGTCAGACTGCCCCCTGCTGTTGCATTGCCGAGTATCTCCGCTGCCGGCACATCCAGAAGGTTTGACTGAATCCGGACCGGGCTGTCCTGCAGGATGTCCCCGCCTACTATCCAGCGGGCGCCTAACAGTTTCCCGATACGCGGAGCAGTGTCAGGGTCAACCAGCCCGGAGACACCGAGACCTGTCTCCTCGGTCAATGCCTGAACCTTGATCCTTTCAACTACCCGGATGCCTTTTATGGTGGAGAGATCGGTTATGAGCATAATGGCCATGCCCTTTTGCACGGGGTCCAATTCCGGCTGTCCGGTTTTATTACGGAAATACAGGACAGCCGCCGTATTTTGCCCCTGGAGCGCCTGGAGCGTCTTTTCTTCTTTCACTGTTTTCTTTGCCCACTGCCGTAACTCTTTTGTAACGACCTGCCCGCCTGATGCCGACGATGCAAGGACAGAAGAGAGAAAGATAAAGGCAAATAAATAGCAGATACAATATTTTTTCATTTTAAGCAAAAGGAAAGTATTATATGTTTAAACTTAACAGAAATTTCCGCGCAGGTCGATATGCTTATAACAGTTTGATAGAATGCGCTTTTATATCATTTTCCCCCCTGTATTGTCAAATAAGAGATTATTATAAGATATATAATTTTATTAATAGAACCCGCAGGACCTGATTTTATGATTTTTTAAGGATCAGGGTTGTGTGTTTGTTCCAACGGTAAGGGATTAGAAATATTTGTCCAAAAAGTCTTTTGCTTTATACCTTTAACTCACGCTATATCAGGATAACCGTGAACGGTTACAATAATAGATATCCCGCCGGCAGCAGATACATAATTGCCTGCGGGATATCTATCCTGTTTTTTGCAGACTATTCTTATTATTCGAAAGTTATTGCTTCTGTAGGGCACGTATTAGCCGCCTCTTCACAGTCACAGGTGTCACATTTGTCCTCTGCCTTGACAAATGCTTTTTCATCATCTCCCATATCAAACACTTCAGGGCAAAGTTCAACACATGTGCCGCACCCCTCACATCCGTCATAGTCAATTACCGGTTTTTGCATATTTACCTCCCGTTATAAATAGTTTAGCCTGAAAATCAGACTTGGTTTACTATGGTAAATTTTTTTAAGATACTGAAAAGTATTAATAGTATTCTATCACATATTAAGTCGTTGGATAAGGCGCTAATCTATTTATAAAAAACTCTAATTAACTGCAGCTCATCCGGTTTTACTCAACAGGAGTCACTATTGCCATCACAACAAGCCTTTCGCCCTTGTCAGCCGAAAAACCATGCTGGACCATCGGGTCACACGGGATGCAGGTTTTCTCATCCGCCTCAATCCGTTCATCCCCGACTGTAAATGTGCCCCTGCCTTCAACAACATACATTAACAGCCTGAGAGGCGCTTTGTGCGGATCCAGTTTCTGCCCCGGCTCAAGGCACATAAGCGCAATCCTCATCTCGGGCTTGTCGTCAAGCATCTCCCGGGATATTTTATCAGGATAAAATTTTATAAGTTTTTTCAAATCAAGAATCGCCATTTCAACCTCCTATTGAAATATTTATCCGTTGAAGTCTCTTATTCTCCGGCAAGTGTTATTGCTTCTGTCGGGCATACATCTACGGCTTCCCCGCAATCACAGGTATCGCATTTATCCTCTGCCCGGACATAGGCTTTATTGTCATCTTCATTAAGTTCAAACACCTCGGGACATATCTCAACACATGAACCGCATCCAACGCACTCATCAAAATCAATAACGGGTTTTTTCATAATCTTTTCTCCTTCTCTATTTATAGAAACAAATTTATAGTTTAAATTGTATGAGATAAATCATATAAACATTTTTTGTAACTACTCAGGAGAATGCAAAACCCCAGGACACTTTTTTTGATTTTTATTTATAAATATAACACCCTGCGGTCTCTGCCGCAGGGTAGTTTAGAATTTAAGTCTGTTTTAAGCGTTACGATATCGGCTGGATCGAAAGACCCCTGTAAGCTTTTACAATAACCTTTGCGGCTTTTCTGATTTGAGCTTCAGTATTACTTCTTCCAAGACTCAGCCTTACCGCGGAAAAAATATCCCTGTCACTAACCCCCATTGCCTTGAGCACATGTGAAGGTGAGCAACTGCCTTCATGGCATGCAGAGCCGGTTGATGCGGCGATCTCATTTTTCAGCCTGTCCAATAAAAGTGAGCCGGGAACGTTCGGGAAGGAGAGGTTTAGTGTGTTGGGGATCCGCCTGGACGGATGCCCGTTCAGTTTTATATCCGGTATTTGTTTGCGGAGTTCATTAAATAAAATCTTTGCAAGATATCTCATGCCGCTTACCCTTGTCCTCATTTCTTTTTTTGCAATCTCGGATGCCTTCCCGAGTCCCGCAATGCCGGCGACATTTTCAGTGCCGGGTCTCAACCCTTTTTCGTGGGAGGCGCCGTAGAGAAGCGGTTTCAATTCAGCGCCGGTCTTTATATAGAGCGCCCCTATGCCTTTCGGGCCGTAAAACTTGTGAGAGACCATGGTTAAAAGATCAATCTTCAGTTTTTTTACATCGAGATGTACCTTGCCGGCTGACTGGGCTGCATCGCAATGAAAAACTATTCCTCTGCTGTTTGCAATTTTTCCTGTTTCCGCAATCGGCTGAATAGAGCCGGTCTCATTATTTGAATGCATGATTGTTATGAGGATAGTGCTTTTTCTTAAGATCTTCTCCAGATCGCCGGGATTAATGATCCCGCTTTTATCAACCGGGAGATATGTTACTTTGAATCCGAGACCTTCGAGATATTTCAATGGATTCATTACCGAGGGATGCTCTATGCAGGAAGTGATAATGTGGCCTGATTGGAACCTTGACGCAGTCCCGAGGATTGCCATGTTATTTGCCTCTGTGCCGCCGGATGTAAAAATTATTTCATCCGGTTTTGCATTTATTAAATCTGCTGACTGTTTTCGTGCCTTCGCTACCGCTTGTCGTGCTTTATTGCCGTAATAATGTGTGCTTGAAGGATTGCCGAAGTTTTCTTTAAGACACCCGGCCATTACATCGGCAACTTCGGGAATTAAGGGCGTGGTGGCATTGTTGTCGAGATATACCGGACTTGCCGGTGATAAGCTTTTTTGTATCATGATTATTATAGAAAGGTTTTTTATTAAGACAAATGATCCAGGTCCCTGTGATTTACCGTTATCTCCAATTTCTGTTTCTTTAATGTTTTCCCTATTTCCTGGACAATAGCCGGTGATCTGTGCCTGCCCCCTGTGCACCCGATACCTATTGTCAGGTAACTCTTACCCTCTTTTTTGTAGAGAGGGATAATATGATTTAAAAGGGGATAGAGTTTATCAAAGAATTCCCCTGTGTCTCTTTGGGACAGAACAAATTTTTTTACTTTTGCGGATGTTCCGGGCAGTGGTTTAAGTTCCTCAATGAAATAGGGATTCGGCAAAAACCTGACATCAAACAGGAGGTCCGACTCTAAAGGTATCCCGTATTTATACCCGAAGGAAACAAGGTTGATAGTCATTTCTTTCGGGCCTTTTTTAAGGTAAAATTCTATTATGAGTTTGCGGAGCTGATGTGGGCTTAAAGAAGACGTGTCTATAATTGTAGATGCTTCCTGTCTTATACGTGAGAGCAATTGTGCTTCTCTGTGGAGCGCTTTTTTAAGGTCTTTGTAGCCAAGGGGGTGAGGTCTTCTCGTTTCCTTGAATCTCCTGATAAGCACCTCATTTGTTGCCTCAAGAAATATGATCTGTATATTCCTTTTTTTTCTCAGGGTGGATATTGTATCTGAAAAGTTAGTTAAAAATTTCCTTTCCCTGATATCGACCCCTATAGCGATTTTTGATATGGTAGGCGTCTTGGTGCATAGATTCACAAATGTCCGGATTAATGAGGAGGGGAGGTTGTCTACGCAAAAAAACCCGCTGTCCTCAAAGGCGTTCAGCGCTATTGTTTTTCCTGATCCTGAAAGACCGGTTAAAATAATGGTAGAGAGCCGGTCGCTTTTGTGAGCCTTCATTTTATCGGTTCTATGAGTCCGAAGTTCCCGTCGGTTCTTTTATATAAAACATTGATATTCCCCGAGGATGCATTTGTAAATATAAAGAAATTTTTATCCAACAGGTCCATCTGCATGGCGGCTTCATCAACGCTCATGGGTTTTATGTTGTACGACTTGTTCTTTATGATCACCGGGAATGCCTCTTCAACAGCCGGGAGGGCTTCCTGCCTGTCTTTATTTTTTCTGTGGGATACGGTTTTTTCCTTATATTTTCTTACCTGGCGGGCAAGCTTTTCTACTACTTCGTCAATGGATGAATACATTTCATTGGTTATGCTTTCCGCCTGTATGAACGAGCCGTTGACCTTCAGGAGAACTTCCGCTTTGTGCCTGTATTTCTCAACACTTAAAGTTACGGTTGCCTCGGCAATATTGCCGAGATATTTTTTAAATTTACCGATTTTCTCCTCTGCATATTCTTTAAGGTTTTTCGTCAGATCCATTTGTTTGCAATTAATAATTATGTTCATTCCGCTCCTCCTTGTGCAATTGCTATCGGATATTTATATATCAGAACCATTTCTTGCGTTTCAAATGAGACGGTATCTTCAGTTCTTCCCTGTATTTTGCCGTTGTTCTGCGGGCAATAGTTATGCCTTTGCTCTTCAATATCTCGACTATTTTCTGATCGTTCAGCGGTTTTTGCGGATCCTCTCCGGAAACAATCTGCTTTATAATGTCCTTAACAATTGATGACGACATATCTCCGCTTGCAGTGGCCACCGCATTGCTGAAAAAATATCTGAAACTCAAAAGTCCCTGGGGACATTGAATATATTTATTGGATGTTACCCTGCTTATTGTGCTTTCGTGTAAGCCTAAATCTTCTGCAACATCTCTGAGGTTCAAAGGTTTGAGGTATTTATGTCCTTTTCTGAAAAAGTCTTCCTGGAACTTCAGAATGCTTGCCGTCACTTTGTATATAGTCCTGTTTCTCTGGTCAAGGCTTTTCAGCATCCATATGGCGGCACGCAATTTTTCTTCCAGGAACTGTTTTTCTTCCGGTCCCAGTGATTTTTTATTTGTTAAGAGTTTTCTGTAGTAATTTGAAAGCCTGAGTCTTGGAACACCTTCATCATTCAGCGTTATGATGAATTTACCTTCGGACTCTTCAACGTAAACATCCGGGATTATGTGAACAGGCTCATCACTTGAATAGTTTCTTCCGGGTCTCGGTTCAAGTCCCTCTATGATTTTAACTGCTGCAAGGACCTCGTCAATTGATGTCTTGAATTTAGCGGCGAGTTGTTTATATTTTTTCCCTTCGAGTTCCGAGAAACCATCGGTCAAAATATCTTCCACGAGTGTTCCCTTAAGGTTGAGAGCGCCTGTCTGTAAGAGCAGGCATTCCTGAAGGTCCTTGGCGCCTACCCCTGATGGATCAAGCCCCTGAATAAACCTGAGAGCTTCTGCAGCGGTTTCCATGTCAACATTTGCAAGCTCCGTGACCTCATCGAGGGATGCCTGCAGATAGCCGTAGTCGTTAAGATTATTGATGATTATTTCAGCAGTCCTGCCGACTGATTCAGGTACATTCGAGAGTCTTAACTGCCAGAGAAGATGTTCATATAAGTCGGTTTTGCTCCTGTTTCGTTCGAAAGGGGAGGTTGTGTCTTCAGCGCTTTCATTGAAATAACCGAAATCCCTGCCGTCGCTTTCTCTTTCCTCAAAGTAGTTATCCGTAGTAAAACCGAATATTTTTTCAAGGGGAGCCTCTGTATCTTCGGAAGGCCTGGGAAGCGGCTCTTCCTCCATGCCCGGCTCTTCATTTTTTGATTCGGCATCTCTTTCAGCGCTTTCTTCAAGCAGCGGATTATTCATAAGTTCCTGGTTGATATCCTGAGTAAGTTCAAGCAGGGGAAGCTGCAAGAGCCTGATCGATTGCTGAAGCTGTGGTGTAAGTATCAGTTTCTGGGAGAGTTTCAGTTCGAGTCTTTGTTCCATTGCCATTATAATCTGAACTCCTCTCCAAGATAACTTCTTTTTACCAGCTCATTTGAAATAAGGTCTGTCGGCGCCCCATGCGCCAGAATCTGCCCATCGCTTATTATATACGCCCTGTCGGTTATTGACAGTGTCTCGCGCACATTGTGGTCCGTAATAATAAGCCCGATTCCCTTGTCCGTGAGCTGTAGGAGTGTTTTTTTTAATTCATTAACGGCAATGGGGTCTATCCCGGCAAACGGTTCATCAAGCAGTATGAATACGGGATCAACGGCTATAGCCCTTGCTATTTCGACCTTTCTCCGTTCTCCGCCGGATAAATGATATCCGTAACTCTTTGCAATAGGTACGAGGTTGAATTCCTGAAGAATGCTTTCAAGCTTTTCCTGTTTTGTCTTTTTATCGATGCCGATTATCTCGAGAACCGCCTTGATATTGTCTTCGACTTTTAATTTCCTGAAAATAGAGGCTTCCTGGGGCAGGTACCCGATCCCTTTTCTTGCCCTCTTATACATCGGCGAATTGTTCAGGTTTTCACCGTCAAGGCTGATGTCGCCGGAATCAGGAGTTATGAGACCGAGTATCATATAAAATGTGGTGGTTTTTCCCGCTCCGTTCGGCCCGAGAAGACCTACAATTTCCCCTGAATTAATATTCAGGGAAATATCGGAAACTACGGGTTTCCCGTTATAACTTTTTTTAAGTTCCCTGACCTCAAGAGAATGCATTATTTCAGACCTTGTTTGTTTTGCAGGATTACCCTGCTTCCTTCGACCACAGCGCGGTCGTCCTTTAAATAAAAGATTATCTGTTTTCCCGTGATTACGTTTTCTCCCTCAACGGCCTTGGGGTTCCCTGTAAAAATGATTTTTTCTTCATCTTCAAGATATATGGCTTCTTCAGAAAACAACGCCCTTTCTTTTTTGTGAACCCTGACATTTCCAATGGCATGGATTTTTTTGATTTTGCTCTCGGAATTGTCGTAAAAGACCGTCATCTTATCCGCATACATTATTATGCCGCCGGTTTTTGCAACCACCGAACCTTCGAATACCGCAGTATTGTTTTTATTGTCGGCAGTAAGAGATTGAGATGTTATAATTACCGCTTCTTTTTTTGCATTTTCAGGGAGGCCGGCTGCAAATGCGGCAATATAAAATGTTAAGGTTATTAAAAGAAAGTTAACGATAAAAAATGGCCTTGACATTCTTTATTATCCTCATGTTTTGTTGTTTTGTTTTTGCAATAAGACCTGTTCCCTCGATCAGGAAATTGTTGCCGTTAAATTTGATGTCGTCATCTGTGGTTATTATTTCATCCTTACTGTTGTATTTCATCGTGTCTGTTGTAAAGGTTGTCTCCTTTATATTGAGTTCCACATTCTTATTGAGGGTAATGTCTCCGTTGTCGATTTCATAGATGCCGCTTCCACTTGTAAGGAAAATTACCGGGGTCCGGTTTATTTTTAAAGATAAAGATTCAAGAAAGACCTCTTTATTGCCAATTGGCAAAATTGCTTTATCTGCTGAAAGCTCCCATTTGACTTTGCTGCCTTCTTTATGCGTCAGGTGCAAATCTTTCATGGAAGATGTCCGGTATGAGGGGAGTATTTTTACATTTTGTTCATTATAACTCAGTAAAATCAAAACCCCGACAACTAATGTTGCAGATAATATCCGGAAGAATCTGCTTTTAATCATACAAATAGTCTATCATAGGGGGTATACCTTGTAAAGTCTCTGGCAAGAAAAATGCTAATACTATAAGCAAGATAGAATTTGTCTGGAAAAGAGAAGTGAAGCTCCGGCACAAGCAGGCCGTTAATTTAAATAAAAAAAAGAAATCCGCATCAATAAAATTTTCCTGAAATGATATAAAAATTATTTACTTGACATAGGGTCTGATAAATGTTATTCATATATGTTTTAATTTAAATCCCTTTAAGAAGAATAGCTTATAGCTTTATAAGCAAAACTTAAGACTCTTCTTTTTTTATCAGTAATTTATAACTGAGGGAATATATATTATGGGCAAGACCGCCACATTTGAAAGAGGAATTCATCCAGAGTATCATAAGGAATTAGCTGCGGGGAAACCTATTGTAAAAGCAAAGTTGCCGCAGAGAATAGTAGTTCCCGTCAGCCAGCATATAGGCGCCCCTGCCAAGCCGGAAGTAGGCATCGGTGATGAAGTGAAAAGGGGACAGGTCATTGGTTCTACAACAGGATTTGTCTGTTCACCCGTTCATTCCTCCATATCGGGTAAAGTGATAGCAATAGCTGATTTCCCCACCGCAGTCGGCAAGATGGTTCAATCAATAGTTATTGAAGGCGATGGAAAGAATGAGTCCGTTGACTTTAAAGAGAACCCGGATTATATGAATATGGGCGCCGACGATATCAAGGCCGTTATAAAAGACGCCGGAATAGTCGGGATGGGAGGCGCTGCGTTTCCTACAAATGTAAAGCTTTCCCCGCCAAAAGAGAAAACAATAGATACGGTAATAATAAATGGAGCCGAGTGTGAACCCTACCTGACTGCCGACCACAGGCTCATGGTGGAGCATCCAAGGGAAGTTGTAGAAGGCCTGAAAATAATCATGAAGGCTCTCGGGGTAAATGAGGGGCATATCGGAATTGAGGAAAACAAGCCTGATGCCATTGAGGCAATGAAGTCTGCCGTGGCCGGAGAATCAAATATCGAAGTCTGGTCTCTTGAGATGAAATATCCGCAGGGCGCTGAAAAGATGCTGATAAAGGCCATCAAGGAGAGGGAGGTTCCGACCAAGGGGTTGCCGATGGATGTGGGGGTAGTAGTGCAGAATGTCGGCACTGCGCTTGCGGTTTATGAGGCGGTGCGTTTCGGCAAACCTTTAATAGAAAGGGTCGTAACCGTGACGGGCGCGGGAATAAAAGAACCCGCGAATATGATGGTGCGGATCGGAACTCTCATGTCGGATATTGTTGAACAATGCGGGGGACTTGTTGAAGGGGCTGTCAAGGTTATATCCGGGGGCCCGATGATGGGGTTTGCCCAATGGACTCTTGATGTGCCGGTTGTAAAAGGAACATCGGGAATCCTGGTCCTTGCTGAAGATGAATATGTGTCTTCCGAAGAATATTCGACCTGTATCAGATGCGGAAGCTGCATTGACGTATGTCCTATGGGGCTTAATCCTTCAATGTTGAGCATATTGTCCGAGAAAGGTTTCTTTGAGGAAGCAAAGGAATATAACCTGTTTGATTGTTTTGAATGCGGCTCATGCGCTTATGTCTGTCCGGCAAAGAGGCCGATGGTGCAGTTTATAAGACTTGCAAAGTCCCAGGTGAAACCATAAAAAATTAAAAATGAAAAATCAAAGATTAAAAATATGGAGATATTTTAAATTAATTTTTTGCTCCCTTAATTTTTATTTTTGATCTTTTATTTTTAATCTTATTTTAAGAGAGGATTTAATGGCAACCGAAGCAAAGGCTCATGAATTAATAGTTTCTGTAAGTCCGCATGTAAGGGGCAAAGAGACTGTCGAACGTATTATGTGGACGGTCAATCTTTCCCTTTTACCCGCTTTTATAATGTCCGTATATTATTTTGGCCCGCTGGCGGCATATGTCACCGGACTCTGCATTTTATCGGCTGTTCTTTCAGAGCATATTTATCAGGTCAGTCTCAAGAAGAAAACTACCATAGGCGACGGGAGCGCTTTTTTAACCGGGCTTCTCCTGGGACTGAATCTGCCCCCCAGTGTCCCGTTTTATATTCCGGTAGTAGGTTCGATAGTAGCGATTATTATTACAAAATTACTCTTCGGCGGTCTGGGTTATAACGTCTTTAACCCTGCCCTTATCGGGAGGGCATTTCTGTTGATATCATTCCCCAAGCTCATGACAATATGGTCTGAACCCACAGCGCAATTTGTCGCCCTGGATGCAAAGACCACTGCTACGCCGTTAGGTATTTTAAAAGAAGGGGGACTGGATCAGCTCATGCAGGTTTTCGGCGACAAGGGTGATCTTTACATGAGCCTGCTTATGGGAAGCAGAGCCGGGTCACTTGGTGAGACCTCCGTGATTGCCCTGTTGATCGGTGCAGCCCTGCTTTTTTACAGGGGATATATAACATGGCATGTGCCTTTTTCTTTCCTTGCGACAGTAGGAGTGATGGCATGGGCACTGGGAGGTGAAAGCGGATTTTTTACCGGAGACCCCATTATTCATCTTCTCAGCGGCGGTCTGATACTCGGGGCATTTTTTATGGCCACGGACTACGTCACATGTCCTTCAATCAGGAAAGGGCAGATAATCTTCGGGATCGGTTGCGGTGCGATTACCATGCTGATAAGGCTTAAGGGTGGTTTCCCTGAAGGCGTAATGTTTGCAATATTACTTATGAACTGTTTTGCCCCTTTGATAGACAGAAGCGTAAAATCGAAAATGTTTGGAGCAATTAAGGAGCAGAAGAAATGACGGCAATGGACATGGTAAAAATAACTGTTAACCTTATTGTAATATACGTTATAGGAGGGTTGATAATGGCATTTGTATATGCCAAGACATCTCCCATTATGTTTATCAAAGCCAAGGAAGAAAAAGAGGCAGCGCTTAAGTTGATGGTGCCCGAGGCAGACAAGATTGTCGTACTGGGAGAATGGGAGCCGCATGAGAAACAGGCAGAATATTATGCTGCTCAAAAATGCGGAGAACTAAAAACAATAAGTGTTAAAGATGAGAAGACAGGAGAAATGAAAGAGGAAAAAGAGTGCATAAATCCTGAAGACATCGGCTATATCGTTGAAGGATTCGGAAAGGGCTATTCCAGTTATATCCATGTGCTTGTATCAGTAGACAAGAACTTCATTGTGCAGAAAATCAGTATACTGGGTCATGGGGAGACCCCCGGACTGGGTGATGAAATTGAAAAAGATTATTTCCTTGATCAGTTTAAAGGTAAGAGCGTTGACAATCTTGTCGTTATAAAGAGAGAAACACCTGATAAAATTCAGGCTATAACAGGCGCGACAATATCCAGCCGGGCCGTTACAGAGGATGGGGTCAAAAACGGAGTAAAATTATTAAAAGAGAAATTATCAGGTGAGATGCAGGGATGAGTATTCAGAAAAAGAGCAACTGGGAATTACTGAAGAACGGGATGTTCGGGGAAAATACGATATTCCGTATGGCAATCAGCTTATGTCCTTCAATAGCCGTTACTAACGGTATGAAGAACGGTATGGCCCTGGGAATAGCGGTCATGTTCGTTCAGACAATGGTTAATGGCACTGTTTCATTAATGAGAAATTTTATTCACCCCAAGATTCGTATACCTATATTCATGCTTATAATTGCAGGATATGTCACTATCATAGACTTGTTGATGGCAACTTACGCAAGGCCCATATATAAAGAAATAGGTTTGTATATTCAGATAATAGTTGCATTTGCATCGATATTTGCGAGGGCAGAGGTCTTTGCAAACAAAAACAAGGTCTTTCCTTCACTGGTAGATGGTTTTGGCATGGGTCTCGGTTTTTTACTGGCCATGTTGGTAATCAGCTTTTTCAGGGAGCTTTTGGGTAAGGGAGAATTGTTCGGGTATTCTCTGATTTCAGGGAATCCACTGCTTATTATGATCCTGCCGACAGGAGGCTTTCTGGCTGTTGGTCTGCTTATGGGATTTTTTAACTGGATTGATATGAGATTTTATGGAGGCAAGGGCGCATCAGGCGTCTAATATTACGGGGGTATCAATATGGATTTTGTCAAACTTTTTGAATTAGTTGTTTCATCGGCATTAATCAATAATTTTGTTTTTACCATGTTCCTGGGGCTCTGTATATTCTTCGGTGTTTCCAAAAAGATGGAGACCGCCGTCGGAATGAGTATTACATTCACTGCCGTTATGGTGGTAAGCGCTGCCTTAAGCTGGGTTGTATACCAGTTTATAATGATACCCCTTGATTTGACATTCCTTAAGATTATTATTTTTATCGGCATTGTTGCGGCATTCGTGCAGTCAGCCGATACAATTATGAAAAAGGTAAGTCCTTCGCTGTATTACAAGCTTGGTGTATACCTGGCGCTGATTACAACGAATTGTATTATAATTGCAGTCCCTCTGAAGAATGCCGGAGAGCATTACAATTTTTTTGAAAGCATGGCCTTCGCCCTCGGTTCCGGAATTGGATTCGGGCTTGCCCTTATTATTATGGCAAGTATCCGGGAGAAGCTTGAGGTCGCGGATGTGCCTGCTCCTTTTAGGGGGCTGCCGATATCGTTTATTATTGCAGGACTTATAGCGCTTGCATTTACAGGTTTTTCGGGATTGATAACATTGTAGAGGCAATTTATGAAGTGCCCTTACAAAAAATAAGAACGATATATATATATATAATAAATTTAAAGGTGGCAAATGATTGATTTTAACAACAGAGTGAAAATAAAGGCATTAATCTTTACTGCCGGACTATTGCTCTTATGCTCTTCCGCTCTTTATGCCGGTGTCGGTGGGGGAGTTGAAGTGAGGGAGACGGTTGATCTTTGGGAACTTGTAAAATTTACAGCAGTATTCTTATTAGGAATCAGCGCTGTTTTTGGTATGGGCCTTGCTTTTGCAGCCAAAAAGTTTGCTGTAAAAGAAGATCCCAGGGTTGATCAGGTATCCGATGTGCTTGCCCATGCTCACTGCGGTGCGTGTGGTTTTCCGGGATGCCGGCAATATGCAGAGCAGGTTGTTCTGAATCCCGATGTCAAACCAACCTTATGTACTCCAGGCGGGGCGGCAACTGCTGAAGCCGTTGCTAAAATCACGGGTAAGGTAATGGAACAAACCGAACCGAAGATCGCAAGGGTTCTCTGCCGGGGCGGATCTTCGAAATCGGTTCGCAGGTTCAAATACGAAGGGATTAAAGACTGCAAGGCTGCAATACTTGCAAACGGAGGCGACAAGGCATGTATTTACGGTTGCCTCGGTTATGGATCATGCTCGCGTGCCTGTCCTTTCGGCGCTATTACCATGAGCGGAGAAAACCTTCCTGTAATAGATCCTGCAAAGTGCACAGCCTGTGGAATATGCGCACAGACATGTCCTACTAAAGTGATAGCAATTTTACCGATGGCAAAGGAAGTCCTTGTAAGTTGTCATTCAAAGGATAGAGGGCCTGCCACCAAGAAAAATTGTCAGGTTGGATGTATTGCATGCGGTCTTTGCGTGAAAGTCTGTCCTTATAATGCCGTAAAGGTTGAGAATTTCCTGTCAACGATTAATCCTGATAAATGTAAAGTATGCGGACTCTGTATAACAAAGTGCCCGACAAAGGCGATTGTGGATTATATACCCAAGCGTCCAAAGGCATTTGTTACCGAGGCATGTATCGGCTGCCATGCGTGCGCCAAGGTCTGTCCCGTCAATGCGGTCTCCGGCGAGCTTAAAAAGCAGCATGCCGTCAATCAGGATAAATGTATCGGCTGCGGTATCTGCGCTTCAAGGTGCCCCAAAGTCGCCATTACAGGGACATTCAACTATACAGAGGTGTTGCAGGCGTACGAGGCTAAAAAAGCTGCCAGGGAAAAGGCTAAAGCAGAGAAACAGACTGTATCCAAGGCCTGATACACATTTAATACAATACATTCTTAAAACCGCATCAACCGCTCTCCACGTTTTCCCTGATTTATATTGTATAAGTCAAAGCCTAAGTGATAAAATAGTAAACAATGCTGAAAAAAGTAGTCAGACAAAAATATTTCGTTTCCAAAGAACTTCGCATCTCAATTGCCCTCATAATTCTCTGGTCACTTCTTGTAGCCGGCTTTTTTACATATTTTGCCAAAGAACTCGGTGAGAAAATAGGCAGCGGCACGTTACTGTTCGTAATTATTATGCTGGGATATTTAATCATAGTTGTTGTATTAACAATGTTCTTTTCGCATCGCTTAATAGGTCCTTTCCAGAGATTAAAGATGGAGATGAAGCTGATCAGGTCGGGTGATTATCACAGGCGGCTTAATGTGAGAAAAAGTGATGACATATATATCATGTCCTTTGTTACGGAAGTAAACAAGATACTGGCGGAACTTGAGAAGGCTCAGCGAAACAAGGAATACCTGGTTAAACATATTGATTCGGAGATGATAAGTATAATTTCAGTAATTGAAGAAGGAGAAATTTCAAAAGAAAAACTGAGAGAGAGCATTCTGGCATGTCACAAAAAACTTAAGTCATCGCCGGAGAAAAAGTAAAGGACTTGGAAAATACTAAAACACCGGTTATTATGTTTTCATGCTGTAAAGGGGGATTGCCGGTTCTTCAGTCTTCCGACTCGTTCTCCTGCGTTGAAACCCGGACAACTGTTTTGACATTTCCCCTCGGATTAAAGTCCCCGATCACCTCAAGGTGTCTTGCTTTAAGGAGCTTTTTAAGATCATCAAATATCCGGTTTGTTGCGGACTCGTGGGATATGCCCCGGTCCCTGAAACTGTTCAGGTAAAGTTTCAACGATTTAAGTTCTACAATATATTTGTCGGGAATATAATTGATCTTAATCATTGCAAAATCGGGATAGCCTGAATTCGGGCATAAACAGGTAAACTCAGGGAAGCTTATATCAATGGTATAATCCCTGTCCTGATAGGGATTGGGCCATTTTTCAAGCCCGGCCTTTGAAATTTTCTTTTCTCCGTATTTCACCTTCTAACTGTTCCCCTGTGCTTTTTCCAGGAACACTGTCTGTGTCGGATAGGCGAATTCAATTCCCCGTTTTTCAAATTCTTCCTTGATCGTAAAATTGATCTCCTGCTGGATGTCCATATATATATTATAGTCCCTGCTCTGGACATAATAAACGACCTCGAAGATAAGGCTGAAATCACCGTATGAAAAAAAATGGGCGCGGTCGAAGGCTGTATTGCTGACGTTATTTATGGTGTCTTTGATTATCCCGGGTATTTCCTTTAACTGCTTAAGGGTGGTTTGGTAAACGACCCCGAGCCGGAAGACCACGCGGCGTTTATCCATCCTCTTGTAGTTTTTTATGCGCGAATTAGTTAAATCCGTATTGGAAAATACTAATTGTTCACCGCTCAGACTGCGAACCCTTGTCGTCTTAATACCGATATGTTCAATAGTCCCAAGGAAATCCTCGACTATGATAAAATCACCTATCTCAAAGGGGCGGTCAAAAAATATCGTGAAGTAGCTGAAGAGATCCCCTAAAATTGTCTGCGCTGCCAGGGCGACCGCTATACCGCCGATCCCCAACCCGGCTATGACGGTGGATATTTTAAAACCAAGGTTGTCCAGCAGGAAAGTAACGCCGATAGCCCAGACAAGGAATTTTATTATTCTTAAAATTCCTTTCAAACTTCGCTGTCTGTTTACATCGACCTCTTTCTTTGTCCAGTATATCTCAAGCGAGTAATCAATCAGCGCCGCCAGAAAGCGCACGCTGAAAAAAGTCAGGATTATGGCTACGGAAACATCAATAGTCTTGCTTAAAGAAGGAGCCAACCTTAAGCTTTTAACAGAGAAATACAAGACCCCGAAGTAAAGGAGGGGGATTAAATTTTTTTCGATTATGTGAATTAAAAAATCATCTATTGTAGTGGCCGTTTTCTTTGACCAGGCCTTCAGACGGTGCAGGCTGATGCCTTTGAGAATTTTAATAATAAAAATACCGATAATGAATGTTGCAAGAAAAATAAGATAATCCAGAACACTGTTCTGTAAAAAAGACCTCTGCAATATATCTGAAAACATCGGAACCTCACCGGTTTTAGGGTTTATTATTTATGAACATACTATCCAAGAATAGCGCCTGTTGTCAATTACATTGTATAGTTGGAGGAAACAAAGTAGAGCCAAGGGGGAAGGTTCTGTTCAGTCTTGTGGGTAATGCAAAGGAAAAGGGAGCTGAACTATTACCTGTTTTTTATTTTTGTCATACCCGAAATCTGTAGTCGGGTATCCAGCGCCCCCTTTTCTACGAATACGTTTAATTTCCAAATCAAAATCCATGATTTCTTTACGCCCCTTTGCAACGGTGTGGCAATCTATTCCTAACAATTTCGAAATTATTTGGTCTTCGCCATAGCCTGTCTTTACGGATTCTAATCCTGCATAAAGACGTTTTTGCTTCTCATTGTTTTAAAGGCAACAAATTTGCGATCATTCTTTTGTGACAGTTCTACTTAACATTGTTAAGTTGTTTTTTCGCGGACCCTATTACAAAAAAATTAATATGCAGTGGCAATTCATGAATTGCCACTACAGGAATTCATAATATGCCCCCTCTGCGCATGCCTTGCACAAAAGCTTGCCTTCTATACCGACATCCCTGTTGTCCTGGACAAATTCTCCGCATTTTTCGCATTTGATTCTCCGGGTCGGTCTTCCGGGCATATCTTCCTCCGGAATCGAAATCTTTACTTCTTTCCATTCAAAGAGTTCATCGTCAGGCATTATCTTATAGGCTTCAAGCTGGCATTTATATTTATCTTCAATATCAGGGATATAATTCTTCGCCTTATCTCTGGATTCCTCTTTTGCAAGTATCCTGACTGCCTCTCCTGTTTCAAGGTTCACAAAAGCAGCAGCCATCTTTCCGAAATCAAGGAACTTTAATGACCTTTTACCAAGGCTGCAGCCTGAAACGGACTGGATTGCATCCGTAGCGCATCGGTCTATTTCCACATAAACAACCAGTTTTTTTCTGTCTTTGCCTTTGGGATCGGTTATCCCCGTAAGTTTTAATCCGAGCATGCTCAGCCTGACGCCAAGCACCTGTCCGGGACAGAGATGGCCGTGTATTTTTACAGACTCATTGAGCAGGCCTTCAAAATCAAGTTCACTTTCCTTTTCTTTTGACATGATCTTTCCCCTCCTGTAGTTTAATCCACTCTACAATCTTCGCTTGATTTCTGTCAAACGAAAATCATTTTCGAGCGGATATGATATTTTAATTTAACAGGCCTATTCTGATAAAATATCGGAAATGCTGATTATGACGTTAACAAAAAGAACTGCTGAGAAAACAATATCTGAATCATTAACGATACTTGAAAACAGGGGGATTATAGCCTATTCTACGGAAAGTTCTTATGCATTAGGCGCGCTGGCTACGGATGAAAAAGCAGTTAAAAGACTTTATGAACTGAAAAAAAGACCGGCAGAGAAACCTTTGCCCTTAATTGTCGGTGATATGGATACCCTTGAATCAATTGCAGCTGAAATTCCTCCCAGGGCAAAAGATTTGATGAAAAGGTTCTGGCCCGGACCATTAACACTGATATTCGAAGCGCGGGAAAACATTCCCGCGCTGCTGACCGGGGGCACAGGCAAAGTTGCGGTTAGAATTCCCGGCAAAAGCGCTGCCCTTGATCTGGCGATGGCGCTGAAATTGCCTGTTACCGCTACAAGCGCCAATCCCTCCGGGAAACCGCCTGCTGAGGATCCGTATGCAGTCATTAGTTATTTCGGGGAAAAAATAGATATGATTGTTGATACCGGAAAAGCCCCTGGCGGAAGGCCGTCGACAATTGTGGATGTCACGGTTACGCCGCCTGAAATCTTAAGAGAGGGAAGTGTATCGCTGGAATTTATTGAAAATCAACAGGGTTATTTTATTCCTATCAATGATAGTAAATGATAAGTAAGCCAGGCTGCCGCTGCAGTCATGGGCAGTGTGAAAATCCACGCTATAACTATCTTCCTTGCGACTCCCCACCTTACTGCCGTGAGTCTCTTTGTAGCGCCGACACCCATTATGCTTGTTGTGATAACATGTGTGGTGCTGACCGGAAGCCCTAATGAGCTGGCCCCTAAAATGACCGCTGTTGCAGCGGTTTCAGCGGCAAATCCATGAACAGGCTGGAGTTTCATCATTTGATGCCCCAGTGTTTTAATTACCCTCCATCCGCCTGCTGCAGTGCCGAATCCCATGGCAAGCGCGCATATCAATATTACCCAGAAAGGAACTTCAACACTTGTCAGGAAACCACCGCTGACAAGGGCAAGTGTAATTACTCCCATTACTTTTTGCGCATCGTTCATACCGTGGCTGAATGCCATAAAACCCGCTGAAACGATCTGCAGCCGCCCGAAGTGTTTATTGATTTTCCCGGGAGAGACATTGCAGAAAAGTCTCGTAATCAATTTCATAAAAAAGTAGCCGAAAAATATGCCGATGATCGGGGAGGTAAGCAGGGCCGTGAATATCTTTGTAAGCCCCGACAGGTTAAGCTGGTCAAATCCTCCCAGGTGGGCAACGCTTGCCCCGATTATTCCCCCGATCAGGGCATGTGATGCGCTGACCGGGAGGCCGAAAAATGTCATAGCGCCGTTCCAGAGAAAACCGGAAAGCAATGCAGCGGCGACAACAACCTGGGTGATATCAGACGGGTTTACTATGCCTATGCCTATGGTCCTGGCAACCGCTGTTGAAAAAAAGGCGCCGGCAATATTCATGGCGGCAGCCAGAAGCACAGCTTGCAGGGGAGTAAGCACCCTTGTGGAGACTACAGTGGCGATTGCATTGGCGGAATCATTCCAGCCGTTACTGATTTCAAAAAGAATGGCAATGGCGACAACGCCGATTATTATTGTTTCAGGCATGTTTGAGGACTATACCTTCGAGGATGTTTGCAACGTCTTCACATGTATCATTTGCATCTTCAAGGTGTTCATAGACCTCTTTCCACTTGATAACAAGGATCGGGTCTTTTATATCATCAAAGAGCCTGGCAAGGGCCTCCCTGAATATCCTGTCCCCCCTGTTTTCAAGTCTGTTTATCTCAATGCAGTATTCCTGGATATAGGAATACTTCTTGTCCTTGAGGCATCTTATGGCTTTTGTTACAAATTCGGTGGTTTCAAGGAGGGTTTTTGAAAGCTCAATTGCCTCGGGCATCGGGGTAGTCAGTTTGAATAATACGGTCCTGTCCGCCGAGGCCCAGATTAAATCGAGGATATCGTCTATACGGCATACAAGGGCGTGAATATCTTCCCTGTCCACAGGGGTCAGGAAGGTCTTGTTCAGTTTTCGCATTACCTCGTGGGTAAGCATGTCTCCTTCCTGCTCGGCCTCGTAAATCTCCTTTGCTTTGATCTCGGATACGCCGAGATCTTCCATCATCTCCAAAAGAAGGGTGGCGCTTTTATTGACATTAAGGGCGGCTTTCTCAAACATACTGAAGAAATCGGTCTCTTTGGGAAGGAAATTCTTGAACATTGGTTGTCAGCCTCTTTTCATCTATGTTATTTCGGCTTAAAGCATACTAAAATCGCAGGTTAATGTCAATAAAAACCGGGTTTATACCAGCGATTCACGGTGAAGGCAAACAAATGACCTATAAGCACATCGAGCGCTTATT
>DRDE01000082.1 GCA_011040095.1 Nitrospirota bacterium | reverse complement strand
CTGCCTGCAATTCTCAACCGCAGATTCCGACACGGGGGCAGCGGAACACCCAGAAGATTCTTACAGGCATTGATATCAACAGCGGTACATTCGCCTACCGCCACCAAACGGAATATTTCAACGCTGTTGAACGGATATGGCATTACACCAGAATGAAATCAACACATAATCGTTACTTCGACACTCCTGAAGAATTGTGCATGTGTTTATTCAGTACCTTCGCTGACATCCAGCAACACCCTGAGGAAATCTTTGGATTGATAAAACCTTTTTTTTAGGTGCTTATTGTCGGGTTACTTATGCGCACCTATATAGAAAGAAGGGCATAACTATCAACCATGTAATGGGACAAATAAAATCCGCAGTAGCACACGCAATTTTAAATATTGAGGATGGTGAGGATATCATCAAACAAGTGGATATGGAAATAAAAGAAGGCAGGCTTTTCCCTCACGTCCCTCTTTCTAAAGAAAAAATGTTTATAAGATTGAAAGAAATTAAAAGAGAATTTAAGAAGATTAAATAGAGTCTGTGTATAAACTGCTGTTTTTTATTTTTGTCATGCCCGGAGTCTGTAGTCGGGTATCCGGAACTTACTGAAAAGACTGGATTCCCGCCCAACAGATCGCGGGAATGACAGCTCTATTGTTGAGTTTATACACAGACTCTAAATAGCCTGAAAAATGAAACAGGAAAGCCTTAAGAAGTTTCTCGATAGAAAAGAGATTGAAGACTTTATGAATTGCCAGGAGACTGGCGATGGGTGAGACTGGGAGAGGTGTGTGAGATAAATCCTCGTCTACTATTCATGACCTGCCAAAACCAGAAAGACAGCGAGAAAGACTCAAAAATTCTCACGGTACCATTGTCTCTCCCTGCATTTTCCCATCTAAAGTGATGAACAATTTCCCCTGCTCCGGGTTGGTTGAGCGAACGTCCGGGTTGTCTGCCTGTCACCCGAACGGCATCAATAAACGCAGCAAGGCAAACACCCCTATGCTATGATAACCGGTATGAAAACCATTGATATCCACACCCACGGCATAGGCGGATTTGATACGACGGATGCATCAGACGATCAAATCCTGAAAATCGCGGAAATACAGGGGGGACTCGGAGTTTCAGAGATTATTCCCACTGTATATTCTTCCCCTGTCAGCACGATGCGCAGCAATATGCATGCAATTAAAAAGGCAATGCAAAGACAAAAAAACATGGAAGGCGAATCAGCGCGCATTATCGGCATTCACCTCGAAGGCCCTTTTCTGAATCCGTCAAAATGCGGCGCTCTTGATGTGCGGTCTTTTGTTAAACCTGGTGAATATAATTTAAAAGAACTCATTGACGGTTTCGAGGATATCGTGAAAATCATAACTATTGCGCCGGAACTCGAAGGAGCCGCAAAACTCATCAGAAGAATATCCGATAGGGGAATTATTGCAAGCATGGGACATTCGGATGCTGCGTATGCCGAGGCGGAAGAAGGCTTTCATGCCGGGGCCCGCGGCATCACACATATCTTCAACGCAATGCGGGGCATTCATCACAGAGAACCGGGAATCGCGGGTTTCGGGCTTATGAATAAAGATATTTATATTGAGGTCATTGCCGATCCCTTCCACCTTGATTCAAAGATAATTGAACTTATTTTCTCAATAAAAACCCCCCGCAGGATAATCATTATTTCAGATACGGTAAAAAATGCAAAGACAGAGGCCGGTTCTCATGGAATAACCAATGAAGAGAATAAACTCCTCGGCGGCTCCATGACGATCAGGGAATCGGCAGAGAGATTAATCCGGATGGGACTGGACGAAGGAGCTGTTTTAAAAGCAATATCCGAAAACCCCGGGAGATATCTGCAGGTGGGGAGTACATAACCTGTGCGTCCTGTTAAGTCTGACTCCATCTTTCCCATCTTTCCCTGGATATGACTTCAGGTTTTTCCGGAAAAGTCCGAAATATATAACGAGTGCAAAATATTTGAATTGAGTTCTTTTAAATATATAGATGGAGAAAATTATGTCCAAGTCCAAGGAAATAGGAAGACTGCTGCTGGAATACGGGTTAATTAACAATGATGATTTGAATGAGGGTCTCAGGTTTCAGAAAGAGACCGGCCTCAGACTTGGTGAGGCCCTGGCCGAACTCGGTAAGGTTAATATGGATGACATAGACTGGGTGCTGAGCAAGCAGCTTGACATTCCCTTTGTAATCGTTGAGGACATCAATGTAAATATTGAACTTTTAGAGAAATTCCGGAAAGAGTTTTTGCTTGAAAACAGGATACTTCCACTATATGAAACAGCCGATCATATATCAATTGTGATAGAAGATCCTTCCAATAAGTCCGCTATTGATTTTATACATGATTTATTCGGGAAGAAGGTCCATGTATCTATAGGCAACGGGAGGAAGATCGGGAACCTCCTGAAGAATATTCTTAAAAAAGCAGGCATTCCCGAACTCATTAATTCCCTTAAAGACATTATCGAACGGATTAAAGGGACCTCTTTCTACAGGATTGACTTTTTGCTCGCCAAACATTCCTGTGGCATAAAGGTTTTCGGTTCCGGAATCTTAAGGGGTATGATGTCAATGGAAGGTGTCTTTACAAGAGAAGATATATTCCGGGCATTCGATGATCTTGAGATATCGTTTCTGTACGAACAATACTCCAGTGGGAAAAATACATTTCTGGCAATTTATCCTTTGGCGAACAGGCTTGAAATAATAAGCCTGCCTGCAATTATCGGGTCTTACGGTTTGCACCTCCCTGATGATACTACTTTTTCCAATGCCCGTATTCATGGACTCTCCAACTTTTTCCGTTCAGATGATCCGGTTCAGGGATACAGGTATTTTTCAACGAAAAGCAATGCGCCCTGTTTTGAAAAAGCTGTTTATACGCTCGATGCCGCGCCAACGGATTTCAAAGAGCGCTATATAAACATATGCATGCCTGAAAAATGCCCGGCATGTAATGGAGCAGGCTGCCGGGCTTGCAGGGAACTGGGATATGAGTTCATCCATATCGAAGGCCTGTATTCTTCAGACGAGCTTAAAGAAAAGCTGAAAGAGGGTTGATATGGCAAAGATTGATGCATTTTTTAATTATATGATCGAGCACAATGCCAGTGATCTGCACTTGAGCACAGGCGCAAAGCCCCGGATAAGAAAACATGGCGAGCTTGAAGATATGGATTACCCGGAGTTGAGAAACGATTCCTTGAAAGAATTGCTTTTTGAGATAGCAACAGAGGAGCAGCAGAAGGTATTTAACTCCCGGAAAGACCTGGATTTTGCATATGAGATTCCGGGCAAGGCAAGGTTCCGCGCTAATTACTTTAATCAGAAAAGGGGTGTGGGCGCGGTCTTCAGGGTTATCCCGACTGAAATACTTACTATTGATGAACTGGGATTGCCACAGCAGATATTGAAGTTAACACAGCTAAGCAGGGGACTTGTCCTGGTAACCGGCCCGACAGGAAGCGGAAAATCCACCACCCTTGCCGCAATTATTGATTATATAAACATAAACAGGAAAGACCATATTTTAACGATTGAGGACCCTGTCGAATTTGTCCATGAAAACAAGGGGTGCCTGGTCAATCACAGGGAGGTGGGCAATCACACGGAGTCCTTTGCCACTGCCTTAAGGGCGGCATTGAGGGAAGACCCGGATGTGATTCTCGTGGGTGAAATGCGTGACCTCGAGACAATAGAGCTTGCAATGACTGCCGCTGAAACAGGCCATCTTGTCTTTGGGACACTTCACACAAGCTCTGCCTCAAAGACCATTGACCGCATAATCGACGCCTTCCCCGCAGGACAACAGGCGCAGATCCGCACAATGCTCTCGGAATCACTTAAAGGGGTTCTTTGCCAGCAATTATTAAAAAGGGTTGACCGGCCTGGACGGCTGGCTGCCCTTGAGATCCTGTTTTGCAAGACCGCTATTGCAAATTTAATCAGGGAGGCCAAGACCTTTCAGATACCTTCCATGATACAGACAGGAAAAGGTGAAGGCATGCAGCTTATGGATCAGGCAATCATGGAGTTTTTGATGAAAAAGCAGATCGCCCCGGACGAGGCCTATATGAAAGCAAATGATAAGAAGGTCTTTGAGAGATTTGTAACAAAACTCTGATTGTTGACCGGGATTATGGTTGTTGAAGCCTTTCCCTGAATTCTTTAAGCAAATCCAGGCTCTCCCCGATCTTATCAACTTCATTGAGTTCAAGAATAACCCTGACATCAGGTTTTATTTTAATGAGTTCTTCCAGCGCCCTGAGTTCCCTGCAGCCGGGTTTAAGCGGCCAGTGATCCGTAATGCCCCCGTGCAAGCCGTTGTTTCTGTGCATGTGAACAAATTGGATCTTTTTGATAGCGCTTTCACTAAGTGATTTTACAAATCCCGGAGATTCAAGGCCTGAAGACTCGATATGTCCTATGTCGAGGGTAACGGAGTCTGCAAAATTATTCCAGAACCACTCCGCGTCCCGTGTATCCACGGCGTTTTCAAATGATACGGATGTAATCGATCCGAGTTTTTCGAGTATGTCTCTGAAGAGGGTCTCGTACTTTCCTTCAATGCGTTCACCGTCAGGGGTCTTTTCATCATGAAGTATAAGCGCAAGGTCCGCCCACTCCGCCATTTCCCTGAGGTCTTCAAACGTATCTTCCTCAAGGAGGGGGTACTTTACAGGGTGGATAACATAACTGACACCGGTTTTTCTGCAGGCAAGGGCGCACCTCCTCATGAAATCGAGATTGCCGTCCATGCCGCGGTATACGGAAATTTGCAGAAGCTCTGCGTTCCGGAATTCGACTTCTTCCGGATAGAGCACTCTTGTGCCGATAATCATAATTTATTTTAAAACATTATTTATAAAAACCCCCGGCTATAAAGGCGATCCCTTAAAAAGAGCTTCCCTACGCCCCCTCGATCTTTACTGTAACAACAGGCGCCTTGCCGTTTGAGGATATGTTTGTCAGCATGTTTATTTTTGCATAAGGGAAATGTGGAGGCACAAAGACCGTCCCTTCCCGGACTTCTCCGGAAACCTTTGCTTTCAGAAATACAGAACCCTGTTTTGAGGTTAACCTCACATGGCTGTTGTCCCGGATCCCGTATTTATCCGCATCTTCCTCGCTTATTTCAAGTAGTGATTCGGAGACTACGAGGTTGAGTGATTCGGACCGCGCCGACATGCTGCCCGAATGATGAAGTATGTCTCTCACAACAAGACCCAGCGGGTATGCGTCGTCGGGTTTTTCATGAGGCGCATAATCAACAGGGTTGAAGCGAAAACCGGAAATGTCGTTTTTTGCCTGGGATATATCAGGCAGTGAATTGATTTCTTCTGAAATGCCCGCAGGATTTCTGACTTTAAGGTCGTGTCCCATTGTTAACGCAAGGTTTCTCAGTATCTGCCAGTCCGGCAGGGCATGGCCTTTTGGGTCAACCACTTTAAATATCTTCTGAACGGTTCCTTCTGCATTGGTGAATGTCCCGTCCTTCTCCGCCCAGCCGGATGCCGGCAAAACCACATGCGCCATTTTTGCAGTGTCCGTGAGGGCGATGTCCTGTACAATTAAAAAGTCCAGGGCCTTTAGCCTGTTGACTATCTTTGAGCTGTCCGGAAAAGTAATGACAGGGTCCTCGCCCATGATATAGAGGGCATTCAGTGAATCGGGTTCATAGAGCATTTCCCGGACTCCCTTTCCGGGGTTTTTGAGCGGGGCATATCCGGGGCCCGTATCAGGGCTTATCCCCATCCGGCAGAGTCCGTAAGTGTTGGAGTATTCCGCGGGAATCTGCAGGCTGTCGGGTCCGTCGCCAAGCAGGATAACCAGGTTTGCGGCGGCAAGCACAATGTCCGAACCTTTGCTGTTTTCGGAAATGCCGAGAGAGAGGGCGATCATTCTGCTTTTTGCCCCGGCAAATGTCTCTGCTGCGGTTGTAAGCTCTTCAGCGCTGATACCCGTAATTCCGGCTGTCTTCTCAGGCGTGTAATTTTTTAACGCTGTCTCAAGCTCTGAAAATCCCCGGACCTTTGATGCGTTCTCTTTATCGAACATATCCCTGTCGATTATTATTTTCATTATCCCGTTCAGGAAGGCGATGCCTGTCCCCTGTTTTATCATAAGCTGTTGTGAACTGTGCCTTGTCAGTTTTGTGTCTCTGCTGTCAACAACGATAAGTTCCGAACCTTCTCTTTTTGCCTGGAGAATATTAATTCCGAACACAGGGTGGGTTACACACGGGTCCGACTCAACGACCAATATGACCTCTTTACCAAGAGGGGATTTTATGTCAATACCGTGGCCCTTTCGGCCGAATGCAGCCTCCCATGATTTCTCGACCGCTGCATAACCCAGGGCAGCGGATGAATCGATATTATCGGAGCCTATAATCTCCCGCATGAATTTCTGAAGGATGTAATTGTCTTCGTTAGTGCATCTTGGTGAGCCGATCGCCCCTATTGAATCCGGCCCGTGCGCATTTAAGACGGCATTAATGTTTTTGGCAATAAAATTCAGGGCCTCATCCCACGGCACTGCCACAAGTTCGTCTCCTACTCTCATCAAAGGTGTTGTGAGACGGTTTTCGCTGTAGATATAATCAAAACCGAACCTGCCCCTGCCGCAGAGGTTCCCGTCGCTTATTCCATTGTCTTCTTTGCCCCTTGACCTGAGTATCTCCCCTTCTCTTATACCTAAAGTAAGGGTGCATCCGCATCCGCAGAACGGACATGTTGTATCTTTCTCTTCAAGGAACCACACACGTCCCTTGAATTTGAAAGGTTTGCTCAGGATGGCGCCGGTGGGACATACATCAATGCACTGGCCGCAAAAATCACAATCCAGTATTTCCCCGAATGCCGGCTGGACAACTGTCGGGAATCCCCTGCCGATCAGGCCCAGGGCTCCTCTGCCCTGGTGTTCCTCGCAGATTCTTATACATTTGCCGCAGAGGATACAGCGGTTTGAACTTAATTCGATTAAAGGGCTCCTGATATCAGGTTTGACCTCGCTTCTGCGTCTTCTGAATCTCCCCTCGGGTTTGCCGTATTCATAGGCTATGTCCTGCAAGGCGCATTCACCCGCCTTGTCGCATACAGGGCAATCAAGGGGATGATGGATCAAGAGGAGCTCTAATACCGTCTGCCGGAACTTTCTCAGCTTCGGAGTGTCCGTATTTACCACCATACCGTTTTCAGCAGGGCTTGAACATGCGGCAAAAAGCCTTTTCTGGCCTTCTACTTCCGTAATGCACATCCTGCATGATCCATAGGGTTTGAGTCTTTTGTCATAGCAGAGGTTCGGTATCTTTATGCCGTTTTTCAGCGCAGCCTGAAGGATCGTGCTGCCTTCCTCTGTTGTGATTTTTTTACCGTTTATTGTTAACTCTATCATTCCGCCCCTCCTTTTCCTTTTCCTGCTCCTGCGGGAATTTCCACTAATTCTAACGGATCACCTTCAAATCCGGCGGGTAGAACTTTTACTGAATTGAACTTGCAGGTATCGTAACAGCTCCTGCAATGCACACATGCCTCCTGGATAATCCTGTGGGGTTTTTTCTTTTCTCCGATAATGGCGTTTGCGGGACATGCCCTCCTGCAGGCTCCGCACCCTGTGCAGAGTTGTTCAATGATATGGAATGAGCAGAGGTCAAGGCATATGCCTGCCTTGCACCAGTGGTCTTTTATATGCGACTCATACTCGTCCCGGAAATATTTTATTGTTGTAAGAACCGGGTTGGGCGCTGTCTGTCCGAGGCCGCAGAGAGATGTTGCAATGATATCATGAGACAGGTCCAGGAGTGTCTCCATGTCGTTTTCTTCCCCTTTGCCTTCAGAGATGTCCGTCAGTATATCAAGCATTATTTGTGTTCCGACCCTGCACGGCGGGCACTTGCCGCATGATTCTTCCGCTGTGAATTCCAGGAAAAATTTTGCCATGCCTACCATGCAGTTATTATTATCCATGACAACCATGCCGCCGGAACCCGTAATAGCGCCGGTCTTTGCAATATCTTCGTACGTAACGGGAGTATCGATCAGGCTTTCAGGTATGCAGCCGCCGGAAGGCCCTCCCAACTGTACGGCCTTGAATTTTCTCCCTTTGCCTTTTACCCCCCCGCCTATATCATTTATGATTGTCCTGAGAGGAATACCCATAGGCACTTCTACAAGACCGACATTATTTATAGCGCCTGTCAGGGCAAAAACCTTTGTCCCCGGACTCTTTTCCGTGCCGAGGCTTCTGTACCACTCAGCCCCGTTTAAAATAATCTGCGGGATGCCTGCAAGTGTCTCAACATTGTTTAACACGGACGGCTTGTCCCACAATCCTTTATGCGCAGGGAAGGGCGGTCTTGGTCTGGGCATGCCGCGCTTTCCCTCTATAGAGCGCATAAGCGCTGTTTCCTCGCCGCAGACAAAAGCGCCTGCGCCAAGATATATTGTAAGGTCAAAATCAAAACCGCTGTCCAGAATATTCTCTCCAAGGAGTCCCAGTTCTTTTGCTTGGTCAATTGCAAGCTGGAGCCTTTTTATTGCCAGTGGATATTCGGCCCTTACATAGATTACCCCTTTGCTTGCGCCTATTGCTTTAGCGCCTATTATCATTCCTTCAAGCACGGAATGCGGGTCTGCCTCCATAACGGACCTGTCCATAAAGGCCCCGGGGTCTCCTTCATCACCATTGCAGAGCATGTATTTCTGGTCTGCCTTTGACTTTGAGGCGAAATCCCACTTTAGGCCGGTCGGGAAACCTGCTCCGCCTCTCCCCCTGATGCCTGCATCTTTCATGACCTTTATTATTTCTTCAGAGGTCATCTCCGTAAGCGCCTTTGCAACAGCCAAATAGCCGTCCCTGGCAATGTATTCTTCGATCTTCTCAGGGTCAATAAGACCTTTATTTCTAAGCACCCTCAGTACCTGATGTTTAAAGAACGGTATCTCGCTCATAACAGGAACGGCTTTTCTTTTTGCAGGCGGTTTATACAGTAGCCGCTGGACAAGTCTTCCTTTCAGGAAATGCTCTTCTACAAGATGGGGTATGTCTTCGGGTTTCAGCTTTTGGTAGAAGATTTCTCCGGGATAGACTGCAAGCGTAGGGCCGGAGGCGCATAAACCGTTGCAGCCTGTAAGAACGAGTCCTATCTCTTTTTCAAGCCCCCGTTTACTCAGTTCTTCTTCAAGAGCTTCCTTTATCTCTGCGGAACCGGCGGTTACACAACCCGTGCCGGAACACACCATAACATTGAGACGCTTTTGCTCGGGCATAATCTTAAAACCTCCAAGAGTTATTTAAAAACTTGACGAATATAGAATTTTATTGTACATTTTCAATTTTCACGGCATCCAGACGACTGCAGGTGTTTGCGGAAAAATGTGTAAGCTCATTTATCATTCCGGAGGGGAAATGGACAGGAGTGGAAACCACTCCCTCAGGGACTATGTCTGAAACCTTTGCCCTGAGGTAAACCGACCCTCTTTTTGATGTGACTTTGATATGGCTTTCATTTGTAATGGCATGTCTTTCAGCGTCTTTTTCATTTATTTCCAGGTAAGGTTCCGCCTGAACTAATTTTAATGCCTCCGATCTTGCGGATATGTTTCCCGAGTGCTGAAGCACATCCCTTGTAACAAGGGTGTATGTGAATTCGCTGTCACAGAGTTCCTCAGCTTCATATCGGGTCGGATTGAATACCGGCCTCGGTTCTTTTTCAGACTCCCTGTTTTTTTGAGAAAGAAAACCGTCCACCTCCCCGGTAAGGTCCTCAAAGTTCTTTGCGCCCATATTGCTTCCCATAGTCAATCCTATGTTCCGGAGTATCTGCCAGTCCGGGAGGCTCTCTCCTGTTGTTTCAATCACCTTGCGGATTTTCTGTCTCAGGCCTTCCGCGTTCAGAAAGCTCCCGTCTTTTTCAGCCCAACTGCTTGCGGGCAGGACAACATTTGCCATTTCCGCGGTCTTGGTCATGGCTATATCCTGCACAACCAGGAAGTCAAGAGCGTTTAATGTCTCCGTTATCTTTCCCGTATCGGGCATGTCGACTATAGGGTCTTCCCCCATGATGTATAGCGCCTTGAGAGCCCCCGGCTCATAAAGCATATCCGGCGCCCCTTTGGCCCCTTCCTGCGGCGTTATGCCGGCTTCCAGCAGACCGAAAGTATTACAGTACTCAGCAAGTATCTGGAGGGACGATGGTCCGTCCCCCAGGAGAATAAGGAGGTTGGATGCCGCAAGGGCTGATGACAGCCCTTTGTTGTTTTCGGATATGGAGAGGGACATGACCAGAAGTCTTTTGGGGGCATTTGCAAATGTGACGGCTGCTTCCGTGATGTCTTCCGCGCTTAAACCGGTAATCTCCGAGACCTTGTCAGGCGTATAGTCTTTCAGCATTGTCTCAAGAGAAGAAAAACCCTCAGTTTTTGAAACATTATCTTTCTTAAAAAGACCCTTGTCGATTATTGCCTTCATCATGCCGTTTAAAAGCGCAACCAGTGTGCCCGGTTTTTGCTCAAGCCATGTGTTGCTGAACCTTGTGAGTTTTGTCTCCCTGTAGTCAGCCACTATAAGGTTTGAGCCTTCCCTCTTTGCCCGGAGTATATTGAGTCCGTATACAGGGTGGGTGATGCTTATGTTTGACTCAAGGACAAATATTGCGTCTTTTCCCATGGGAGACTCAAGGTTTGCCGGGTTGTTCCTGACGCCGAATGAGAGAGAAGACGCCTTAAGCGCATTCATGTAACCAAATGCCTCGGATGAGTCTATGTTTTTGCTCCCTATTGCGACTTCCATGAACTGTCCGAGCATGTAGTTGTCTTCGACTGTGCATCTTGGCGAACCCATTGCCCCGATTGATTCAGGCCCGTCGCTTTTTTTGATTGCCCGCAAAACCCCGGAAATATGTGTCAGCGCTTCTTCCCAGGATACTTTTTTAAATGTCTCGCCGTCTTTTATTAAAGGTGTTTTCAAACGGTTCTTGTTATAAATATAATCAAAGCCGAATCTTCCCCGTCCGCAGAGATTACCGTCCGTTATCCCAGCGCCTTCCCTGCCTTTTGCCTTCAATATCTTCCCTTCCCTTATGCCCAGGGTAAGTGTGCATCCGATACCGCAAAAGGGACATATATTCTGTTTTTCATCGAGGAACCACGAGCGAGCCTTGTACTTGTACGGCTTGCTGATTAGCGCCCCTGTGGGACATATGTCAACACACTGGCCGCAATAATCGCACTCAAGTATTTCCCCGAATGCCGGTTGCACTACTGAAGGGAATCCCCTGCCCATTATACCGAGGGCCCCTTTGCCCTGGTGTTCGGAGCATATCCTTACGCATTTTGCGCAAAGGATGCACCTGTTTGAAATAAGCTCTATCAACGGTCCCCTTACGTCTGACGGGGCGTGTTTCTTTTCTCCTGTAAATCGTGTTTCGGGCTTGCCGTATTCAAAGACCAGGTCCTGGAGCGCGCATTCACCCGCCTTGTCGCATTCAGGGCAGTCAAGTGGATGGTGGACGAGCAGGAATTCGAGCACGGACTGGCGGACCCTCCGGACCCTCGGTGAGTTTGTGTGTATTACCATTCCCTGTTTGGCGGGCTGTCCGCACGAAGAAGCTAACTTTCTGCCTCCTTCTATCTCTACAACGCACATCCTGCAGCCGCCGTAAGGTTTGAGTCTCTTGTCAAAACACAGATTCGGTATCTTTATCCCGTTTTGCCGGGCTGCCTCAAGGATAGTAACCCCTTTTTCTACAGACATTTTCTTGTTGTCTATGGTTATTTCTATCATTCTGCTCCCCCTGATATAATTTGCATTATGTCTGATCGGATATTCATGTTGTCATTTCTTGACCAATGCCAGTGGATCGCCTTTATAATGTGCCGGGCCGACTATTATTGCTTTGAACCTGCAGGTATCAAAACAGGTTTTGCATTGTATACAGGCTTCCTGGATAATCCTGTGAGGTTTTTTCTTCTCACCGATAATAGCCTTTGAAGGACATGCCCTCATACACGCGCCGCACCCCTTACATGCATTTTCATCTATAAAAAACGTACAGAGTTTTCGACAGATGCCTACCTTGCACCAGTTGTCTTTTATATGAGATTCATACTCTTGCCGGAAGTATTTTATTGTTGTAAGCACAGGATTCGGGGCTGACTGTCCAAGGCCGCAAAGCGAGCCGTCAATGATATCACCGGAAAGCTCTTCAAGTGTCTCTATATCACCCTCTTTACCCTTGCCTTCAGTAATATCGGTAAGGATATCAAGCATTATTTTTGTTCCTATTCTGCAGGGCGGGCACTTGCCGCAGGATTCTTCCGCGGTAAATTCAAGGAAGAACTTTGCCATGCCTACCATACAGGTAGTGTTATCCATAAATACCATACCCCCTGACCCCATAATGGCGCCCGTCTTTTGAATATCCTCAAATGTGACCGGTGTATCGATCAGGCTTTCGGGTATGCAGCCGCCGGAGGGTCCTCCCATCTGGACTGCCTTGAACTTTCTTCCTCTTTTTACGCCGGGCACCCCGCCGCCTATGTCATAGAGAATCGACCTTATAGACATTCCCATAGGCACTTCAACCAATCCCGTATTATTTATTGCCCCTGTAAGTGAGAAGACCTTGGTCCCCGCGCTCTTTTCAGTGCCCAGGCTGTTGAACCACCCGGCTCCGTTTAAAAGAATCTGTGGGATCGCTGCAAGGGTCTCAACATTATTAAGAACCGTCGGCTTCCCCCACAGCCCTGATTCCGTGGAACGGGGCGGGGTCAGCCTCGGCATGCCGCGTTTCCCTTCAATAGAATACATGAGCGCGGTTGATTCACCGCATACGAATGCGCCCGCTCCCTGGTATACCTCAAGGTCAAAGTCGAAGCCGCTGTCCAGAATATTTTTTCCGAGAAAACCCGCTTCTACAGCCGCGTCTATGGCTATGTTTAAACGATGGACAGCGAGGGGGTATTCAGCCCTTACATAAATGTAGCCCATAGATGCGCCTATGGCCTTTGCGCCTATAATCATACCCTCGATTACCGCGTGGGGGTCCGCTTCCATAATCGATCTGTCCATAAAGGCCCCCGGGTCTCCCTCATCGCCGTTACAGCACATGAATTTCCGGTCGGCTGTCACGCCCGCGCAGGATTCCCATTTCAGGCCTGTTGGAAAACCCGCGCCGCCCCTGCCCCTGATGCCGGAATCTTTTATAACCTTTATTATTTCTTCCGGCGACATTTCAGTGACAGCCTTTGCGGTAGCCAGATACCCGTCCCTTGCAATGTATTCTTCCATCTGTTCAGGGTCAATGAGACCTTTATTCCTCAAAACCCTCAATACCTGGTGTTTAAAGAAGGGTATTTCATGCATAGAGGGAATAGTCAGTTTTTCCGTCGGCTCTTTGTACATGAATTTCTCGACAGGTCTTCCCTTCATGAAATGCTCTTCCACCAGATAGGGGACATCCTCAACCTTTATTCCCTGGTAGAAGATATTGTCCGGATAGACAGTAACAATCGGTCCCGTAGCGCAAAAACCATTGCAGCCTGTCAGGATTAAATCTATTTCCTGTTCAAGGCCCCTCTTTTTCAGTTCTTCCCGGAAGGCGTCTTTAACTTTAAGGGACTTGGTTGCAACGCAGCCGCTTCCTGCACACACCATCAGGTTTGCACGAAATTTTCCCATTCCCCGTCTCCTTTTTTTATTCAGCGCCGGCCTTCAGCGGAGGTTTTCAGTTAGCCGTCGCTTATACTGTTTATTGACACGTTTTAATATGTTGTTTCGCTTCCGATGACCATGGCATATTTTTCCATGACATTACCGCCGAGTATATGCTCCTTGAATATCTCTCTTATTTTTTTTTCATTAAGCTGAACATATTTAACAGGCGGGTTATCTACTATTTCAACAGTTGCCATGGGTTCACGGCTGCATAGTCCGGCGCAGCCGGATGTTGTAACAATTACATCATCGACTTTAGCTTCCGCTATTTCTTCCATTAAGGCCGTCATAACCGTCCTTGCGCCTGCTGCAATACCGCATGTTCCCATATGAACAGTGATTTTCGCCCTGTAGCCGCCTTCCCGGACAGTAAAATCCGCCTTATGTTTTTCTTTGATCTTCTTTAAATCATCTATTGTGAGCCTTGCCATTTTTTTCCTCCTTACAGAGTTGTTTCTTTACTTGCTTACCGGTTGATACTCGTCAAGAATCTGAGTTATTTTTTTCGGACTCACAGCGCTGTATGTATCGTGGTCTATAACCATGACAGGCGCAAGCCCGCATGCGCCGAGACAGCGCACGGCCTCCAGGGAAAATCTCTTGTCCCCGGTTATTCCGCCGACATCTATACGTAAATTTTCTTTGATCTTGCCTAACACTTCTTCTATCCCCTTTACATAGCATGCAGTGCCGAGGCATATCTTGATGATATGGTCACCGCGCGGGGTCATGGTGAAAAAGGAATAAAATGATGTTACACTGTGAACTTCCGCTGCCGGTATATTAAGTCCCTTTGAAATTCTCTTCTGTACAATGGGTGGGAGGTAACCGACCATTTCCTGTGCCCGCTGAAGAACCGGTATCAGGCAGCCGGGCTTGTTTCTGTGACTCTTTATCATTTTGTCCAGCTCCGCTATCATGGAGGGTGGGAACTCTTCTTCTTTCTTTGCTTCTTCTTCAGGGACCTTTTTCTTCTTCCACTCCACCGCCCTGCCGACCACATCCGCCAATACAGCGGGAGTAAAGGGCTTGGGCACATAATCTATAATGCCGAGTTCAAGCGCTTCCTTGATGGTTTCCTGGGACGGATAGCCTGTGATAATGAGAACACCCGTATCCGGTCTTGATTTTTTTATCCACCTGATAAGGGTGATGCCGTCCACTTCCGGCATTTTGAGATCTGTAATAACAAGATCATATGCCTTTTTCTCCATTGTGATTATGGCTTCCCTGCCGCCTGAGGCGCCGTCTATCTCATACCCTTCGGTTTCAAGTATCCTCTTACAACTTCTTACGACTACAGACTCATCATCCACGACCAGGATTTTGATACTATCTGTCATCAGCCGCTCCTCCTTTATTTAAGATGTATATTAAAAGTTCAGTTGAATTATTCATTAATTTATAAAGCCGCCGGTGTCCCAGTATTTCCACTTGAAATATTCATTAATGGCCCTTGCCACTTTTTTCCCGGCGCCCATGGCCGAGATAACCGTTGCAGCCCCTGTAACTATATCACCACCGGCAAACACGCCTATCTTTGAGGTCATGCCTGTCTCTTCGTCGGCTAAAATGTATCCTTTTTTGTTTAATTTCAGATCCGGCATGGTTTTCGGCAGCAGGGGATTCGCCCTTGCCCCGAGTGCAGGAATCGCCACATCTATCTCAATCCGGAATTCACTGCCCTTTACGGGAACAGGCCTTCTCCTGCCCGATTCATCCGGCTCTCCCAGTTCCATCTTCAGACATTCAACTGCACAGACATTTCCCTTGCCGTCATCAATAAATCTTGTCGGGTTTGTCAATAATACGAATTTTATTCCCTCTTCATGCGCGTGGTGTACTTCCGCCTTTCTTGCCGGCATCTCGGCCTCGGAGCGCCTGTATATAAGATAGACATTTTCAGCGCCGAGTCTTAATGCCACCCTTGCCGAATCCATAGCAACATTGCCGCCGCCGAACACCGCCACATTTCTGGCCTTTTTTATCGGTGTATCATATTCCGGGAAAAGATATGCCTTCATCAGGTTGGCCCTTGTCAGGAATTCATTTGCAGAGTAGATACCATTGAGGTTTTCCCCCGGTATTCCCAGGAACATGGGCAGCCCTGCGCCTATTCCTATATACATGGCATCATATCCTTTATCATTTAACAGTTCTTCGGCAGTATAGAGATTTCCAATGACTGCATTAAGCACAAGCTCGACGCCTAACTTTTTTATATATTCAACCTCTCTTTCCACTATTACCTTCGGGAGCCTGAACTCCGGTATGCCGTAACTTAATACCCCTCCGGGTTTATGCAATGCCTCAAATAAGGTAACCTGGTGGCCTGACTGTATTAAGTCGGATGCGCAGGTCAGGCCGCCGGGGCCGGACCCTATTATGGCCACCTTCCTGCCCGTGGGCTTTGGTTTCCCGGGGATTTTAACCTCGCCTTTTTCCGCCTCGTAATCAGCGACAAATCTCTCGAGATTGCCTATGGCAACCGGCTCGCCTTTCTTGCCTACAATGCAGAGGGATTCACATTGGCTTTCCTGGGGGCAGACCCTTCCGCATACAGCGGGCAATGCGTTTCTCTCCTTGATTTTATGACATGCCTCAAGGAGTTTCCCCTCTTTGATTAAACTGATAAATGCAGGTATGTTCACCTCTACGGGACACCCCTTTCTGCAAGCGGGTTTTTTGCAGGATAAACACCTGGACGCCTCTTCAAGCGCTTCATCAGCGGAGTATGCGTAAGGGACCTCTTTAAAGTTGCCGGCCCTCACAAGAGGCTCCTGCTCTCTCATATTTATTCTCTTTTTCGGTTTTTTATCTTCTTTTTTCTCATCCATTTTATTTAGCCCCCCGTTTTTTCTCTGTATCTTTCCATAGCCGCCTTTTCTTCATCAAGATACATTTTTTGTCTTTCCATAAGTATGTCGAAATTGACCTTATGTCCATCAAATTCAGGGCCGTCAACACAGCAAAACTTTGTCTCTCCTCCCACGTCTACCCTGCAGCCGCCGCACATCCCTGTTCCGTCAATCATGACTGAATTTAAACTGACCACTGTTTTTGTATTATATTTTTCCGTTGTCTTGCATACAAATTTCATCATAATAGCCGGACCGATAGCGACTACCAGATCTATGCCCCCGTTTTTTAAGAGCTCTTCTAACGGAACAGTTACCAGTGCTTTCCTGCCGTAAGAGCCGTCATCCGTTGTAACGGTCAGTTCATCCGATACATTACGCATCTTGTCTTCCCAGAAAATGAGGTCCTTTGTCCTCGCGCCTATGATTGAAAAAATATTATTACCCGCATCTTTTAATGCCCTGGTTATGGGATAAACAGGCGCAATCCCGACTCCGCCGCCGATGCACACGACCTTGCCGAAGTTTTCTATATGTGAGGGGAGTCCGAGAGGGCCGATGACATCCAACAGGAAGTCGCCTTCATCTAATGTTCCGAGGTGATGGGTGGTCTTGCCGACCTTCTGGAAGACAATAGTCAGGGAGCCTTTCTCCCTGTCAAAATCGGCAATGGTCAAAGGAATTCTTTCTCCTTCCTCATGGATTTTCAGAAGAACGAAGTTGCCCGGCTTTGCTTTTTTTGCAATATCTTCTGCGGCAATATCAAATAAAGTTACATACTCCGATAATTCTTCCTTGTGCAAAATTTTAAACATTTGTTATCCTTTCCCGCCTGTATTTTTAAGCTAATGTTAAAGGAGGATTTTTCAATACAAATATTTCCTCACTCCATTACAAAGCCTCCAATTTCGACTGTCCCATCGATAGTTGTCATGTTTCCTTTAAGTATTGTTTTTCCAATGTTGGTTGTATAATCGCAATCATAACCACCTTCCAGTATTACCGATACGTTACGATTTATGTTAAAGTCTTCGGTAAATCGCGCAGCCTGGCTCTGAATAATATCACCGTCAACCGCTGCATCATAAGCAGACTGAAGCGTTGAATAATATACCGGGGTTGCACCATCTATCCTTGCAGGCGGATTTGAACATGCATCGAACGTTGCTGTTATATCAGTATCTGCATTCATTGTAACCGTACAATCATCTGATCCGCTGCAGCCGCCACCTGTCCAGCCTGTAAAGGTTGATCCTGCATCCGGTATGGCTGATAGCGTTACTACTGTGCCTTCATCATATGTCTCTGTACAATCTGTGCCGCAGTCTATCCCTGCTAATGAACTCGTTACTGTGCCACTGCCGCTGCCGGTTTTAGTAATTGTTAAGGAATAAACAGGCGGTGTTACTATTATATAATTTGTCCTTATTAATGTGTCAATGCTGCCATCCGAATCGGTGACTTTTAGTTTTACGGTATATGTACCCTGGTTGTTATATATGTATATTGGATTTTGATTACTTGAATCAACAATCCCGTCATTGTCAAAGTCCCATTCATGGCTTAAAGGCTGGTCATAGCCTGTGGAGTTATTAGTGAAGTTTACTGTAAGCGGCGCTGAGCCACTTGTCGGCGAGCTTGTGAAGTCTGCTGTTGGGGATGTATCTGAAATAGTGGCTGTCGTAGTTGCCTCGTCTGTTGCTCCGAGGTCGTCGGTTACTCTGAGTTTTATGGTGTATGTACCGTTCTGAGCATAAGTATGGCTTTGAACTGGCAATGTTAAGTTGTAGTCATATGTTCCATCATTATCTATATCCCATTCATAAAGTGCTATGCTGCCGTCTGAATCCGTTGAGCCCGAGCCGTCAAGGGTTACTGCCTGCCCTTCTATGTCTGTGTATGGGCCGTTGGGGTCAGATATTGGAAGTGCATTTCCTGCTGCAAACACCCTTCCCATTATAAGATAGCTCTGACCGGCCGCATATCCTCCCTCGCCATTTCTATTAGCCCCGATGATTATATCGTCATAACCGTCTCCATTCACATCCCCGGCTGATGATACAGAACATCCTGAATAATCACCTACATTCTCTCCTATAAAGGATGCATCAGCCTGGGTTAGGAGTGTATCCATTGTCCAGCCTGTTGCCTTTCCAAAGATAAGATAGCTCTGACCGGCCTCACCTCCTCCCTCGTCATTTCTATCCGCCCCGATGATTATATCGTCATAGCCGTCTCCATCTACATCTCCGGCTGATGATACTGAGTATCCTGATTCATCACCTGCATACTCTCCGATAAAGGATGCATCAACCTGGCTTAGCGGTGTATCCATTGTCCAGCCCGTTGCCTTTCCAAAGATAAGATAACTCTGACCGGCATCATATCCTCTCCCGTCATTACCATACGCCCCGATGATTATATCGTCATAACCGTCTCCATTCACATCCCCGGCTGATGAAGCTGAGGATCCTGAATAATCATATGAATACTCTCCGATAAAGGATGCATCGGCCTGGCTTAGTGGCGTATCCATTGTCAAGCCTGTTGTCTTTCCAAATAAAAGATACGTTTCGTCATTACCATACGCCCAGATGAGTATATCATCATAGCCATCTCCATTTACATCCCCGGCTGATGATACTGAGTATCCTGAGAAATCACCTATGTTCTCACCGATAAAAGATGCGTCGGCCTGGCTGAGAGATATATCCATTTCCCAGCCTGTTGCCTTGCCGAAGATGAGATAGCTTTGACCGGCTGCATCTCCTCCCTCGTCATTACCAGAAGCCCCGATAAGTATATCGTCATAGCCGTCTCCATTCACATCCCCGGCTGATGATACTGAGGATCCTGAGAAATCACCTATATTCTCGCCGATAAAGGATGCATCGGCCTGACTGAGAGGTGTATCCATTGTCCAGCCTGTCGCCTTGCCAAGGATGAGATAGCTCTGTCCGGCATCAGTTCCTCCCTCGTCATTACCAGAGACCCTGATAAGTATATCGTCATAGCCATCTCCATTTACATCCCCGGCAGATGATACTGATGAATACGCGCCGATAAAAGATGCATCGGCCTGGCTTAGTGGTGTATCCATAGACCAGCCCGTTGCCTTGCCAAAGATAAGATAGGTTGCGTCACTACCATCCGTCCCGATAAGTATATCGTCATAACCGTCTCCATTCACATCCCCGGCTGACGATACAGAACCTCCTGAATAATCAGATGCATACTCTCCGATAAAGGAGGCATCGGCCTGGCTTAAAGGCGTATCCATACACCAATCAACCTTAATAAAATCCACCCTTGTCATTGTATCCGAACCCTCACTATTAGTGACAGTGAGGGTTACAGTATAAATACCGGTTGCAGTATATGTGTGCGTGGGATCTTTTTCAGTGCTGGTCCCTCCATCGCCAAAGTCCCATACCCACGTGGGTGAACTAACATAAAAAGAATAATTTGTAAAATTGGCTGTGAGAGTAGGAGAACCACATGCAATATCAGTTTTAAAGTGGGCAATAGGATCGTGAAGCTCAAATGCAGCGCTGATTGTATGGCCGGAGGTTACATTAGTAAATGTATAGGTTGTTACTGCTCCTGCCGAGACACCATCAACCAACACATCCGCTACCTGATACCCTGCATAAGGGATTATCGTAAAGGTCTGGCCACTGCCTTCTTCTACAATTAAATCGCCCGACGGATCTATGTGTCCATTTGCACCGGCCGTTGCTGTAATGGTATAAGCTGCTGATACTCCTGTTCCGTTTAATAAAACTTCTACATCGGGAGTATCAGCGTCGCTGGAAAGAATATTAAAACTGCCCGTGTATGAAACAGTATCTGTTGGCTCAAATCTTACATCAATTGTGCAGGTTCCTAAAAACCCGATTGTCTGTCCTGTACAATTGTCGGCTATTATACTGAACGGAGAAGATGGCGAAGTTACTGTGTTTATTGTTAGATCATCTGCACCAATGTTAGTAATTGTAACAGTTCTATCTAATAAGCTGCCGACACCGACAATGCCAAAATCTGAATTTAAAGGTGTGGCAGTTATTTTTGCAGTTGCAAAACCTTTTCCCAATACAAGATATGACTTTCCTGCGGCGTCTCCACCATCGTCATTACCATATGCCCCAATGATTATATCGTCGAAGCCGTCTCCATCTACATCCCCTGCAGATGAAACAGAATATCCTGAATAATCATATGCATACTCACCGATAAAGGATGCATCCGCCTCGCTTAGAGATGTATCCATTTCCCAGCCTGTTGCCTTGCCAAGGATGAGATAGCTTTGACCGGCTGCATCTCCTCCCTCGTCATTACCATATGCCCCAATGATTATATCGTCGAAGCCGTCTCCATTCACATCCCTGGCTGATGATACGGAGTATCCTGAGTAATCACCTATGTTCTCTCCGATAAAAGATGCATCAGACTGGCTTAGCGGCGTGTCTATTGACCAGCCTGTTGCCTTGCCAAGGATGAGATAGCTCTGTCCGGCATCATATCCTCCCCCGTCATTACCATACGCCCCGATAATTATATCATCATAGCCGTCTCCATTCACATCCCCGGCTGATGATACGGATTTCCCCGAATAATCTCTTGTATACTCACCGATAAAGGATGCATCGGCCTGGCTCAGAGATGTATCCATTTCCCAGCCTGTCGCCTTGCCAAAAACAAGATAACTCTTACCAAAAAAATCGAAAGGTCCTTCGTCATTGCCATACGCCCCGATAAGCATATCATCATAGCCGTCTCCATTCACATCCCCGGCTGACGAAACAGAGTATCCTGAAGCATCACCTGCATTCTCGCCGATAAATGATGCATTTGCCTGGCTTAGTGGCGTATCCATAGCCCAGCCTGTTGCCTTTCCAATGATAAGATAGGTCTTGCCAGCCCCCCCACCTCCTTCGTCATTACCAAATGCCCCGATGATTATATCGTCATAACCGTCTCCATTGACATCTCCTGCAGATGATACAGACCATCCAGAAAAATCACCTGCATTCTCACCGGTAAAAGATGCATTAGCCTGGCTTAGTGGTGTATCTATTGCCCAGCCTGTTGCCTTTCCAAAGATGAGATAGATCTGACCGGCATCACGTTCTCCCTTGTCACTGCTATATGCTCCAATTATTATATCGTCATAGCCGTCTCCATTCACATCCCCGGCGGATGAAACTGAGTATCCTGAGTTATCATCTGCATTCTCACCGATAAATGATGCATCAGCCTGGCTTAGTGGTGTATCTATTGCGAAGCCTGTTGCCTTACCAAAGATAAGATATGTTTTACCGGCTGCATTCCCATTCTTATATGCACCAACGATTATATCGTCATAACCGTCTCCATTTACATCTCCTGCGGATGAAACAGACCATCCTGAATTATCACCTGCATTCTCACCGATAAATGATGCATCAAATGTACTAAGAGAGAGATCCATACACCAAGTGTCCTCCTGGCCAGGATTGTAATTTTTTGGGCAATTGTCAACATCTCCGCAAACACCATCTCCATCCATATCATTGTCAGGATCATCAGGACATGTATCACATGCATCGCCAATGCCATCACCATCCGTATCAAGTTGGTCAAGATTACTCGTTGATAAACAATTATCACAGACATCTCCAACTCCATCGCCATCTGTGTCCGTCTGGTCAGTGCTGGAGGCTGTTGGGCAGTTATCACATGCATCGCCAATGCCATCTCCATCCGTATCCGTCTGGTCAAGATTACTCGTTGATAAACAATTATCACAGACATCACCAATTCCATCGCCATCTGTATCCGTCTGGTCAGTGTTGGAGGTTGTTGGGCAGTTGTCACATGCATCACCAATGCCATCGCCATCCGTATCCGTCTGGTCAGTGTTGGAGGCTGTCGGGCAGTTATCACATGCATCACCAACCATATCCACATCTAAATCTTCTAAAATAAAATTCCACTCAGGTCCTTCCGTAGTAGCATTATGGTTATCTCTTGCCACGATCTTCCAGTAATAGGTTGATGGGTTAAGTTCTAATGTGGTATAGCTTGTTGCATCAAGGCCACTTCTGTATAAAGGAGATGGGGAAGTGTTTCCAAGATAGATATCGTAAAACACTACATCATCTGTGTCCGGGTCACTACTGCCTGTCCATGAAAGTGTAACAGCACAACTAAGAGCTATTGCTGTATCAGCGGGAAAGAGATTAGATGGTGAAGTAGGTGGATTATTTACCGGTGCACCGGTAAGAGTTATTGTTTTCGCAAGGCGGTTACCGGAACCGTCATACGCATAGTCGACATCTGTTCCGTCATCATAGGTAACCTTTAATATTTGTCCTGCGTCATCATAACCATACTGGATTGTCTCAGCAACTGCATGGACAGAAAAGGGGTTTAATAATATTGATAAGAGGGAAGCTATTAATAGAATGCCGATACTTCTGTAAATGCTTTTTTTGGATTTAATTGAGTTCATGGCTTTTTTGTTCTAAATTTATATTGATGTAAAGTTTCATGATAACATGGACAATTTTTGCAATATCTTTTTTAATTTGCGTTTGAATATAATTTTTAAATGTCAATAGTCAATCCTGACCCCTTAGTCTTTTGTGTCATCTTTTTGGAAAAAAAGTATAGCTACTTCATTATTGGTTTCCCTTGGATCAAGAACGTTAACAACAAAATTGCGCTTAGGATATAGCACTTGAAGCCTGCAACGCCACATTTCTACCAGCCGTTCCGCAAGCCATAAATCTTCTTCTTCTGTGCTTTCTGCTGTTCGAGGACCAAACAAGTAAGATATTTCAATACAATTAAAATCTTTTTCTGTTGCAAATCTATCTTTGCCATATTTTTCGAATGTATCAGTTAAGCGCTGGCGATCTTCATCATTTTCAATTGTTCCTTTCAAAAAAATCATGTCATCAATTTCAATAAATTCTGGCCAAAACAACATAGAATAAAAAAGAGCTTCAAATCCTGATCCGAATGCATGAAGGAAATCAAATACATTAAAGTTGGTTGTATCGTGATCTTTGTATTTTTCTTTAAGGCGGTCAATTAAATGCTCATCATTCATCATTAGTACCCCGAGGGTATTTCACCAGGTAGAGGTTTGCGAGGAACTTTTGGTGGAGAGCCTGGTCCTTTTCCTGGCTTTGGCTCAAGAATAATTGGAGGTTCCATTCCTCCATGAGGACGGCCTTCACCTCGAAAACGCTTAATAGCTCTTCCCGCTTCATCATACTCTATGTAACCACTTATTCGTCCTGTCACCGAACTGCGTTTAAATACACTATGTGCTCCAGCTTTTGGTATAGGAGAAAGTTTTGTAACACCTGTACATCCCAAAAATGAGCCTGTCATCTCAGATTCCAAATCAGTATAAAGAAACTCTTTAGCGAAACCCGGGAGCCATGATCCCTTAATTAAGTCATTCCAAATACCGATCACTTTTTGATAAGCTTTTGTAGCCTCCGGTGGCAACACAACCTCCAACCCCCACGGATCAATATAATTAACTGGTGAGTTATTGGCAACCCCGTAAAGATTAATCCCCCCAGCTTCGCCTAACGGGTCTCTGGTCATCCATCTACCGATGATTGGAGTATAGAACCTAATAGTCCGGTAAGGCTTCTCCGGCCCATCGGACAAAAAGTCAGTAGTTATGCTGTCTTGTAAGAATTCTGTTTGATTTTGCATGTCCCTGGTTTTCATTGTTTTTTGAAGTAGCGTATCCATGATTTTATTTCATTCATGTCCTATGTCTGGGGCTAATTCCTTTTCCTCTCCTCTTTAATTTTGATATAAGGAATAAAACAATCATTGGAATAACTATTAACACAACAGGAGGTATAGTCCAAAACCAGATATCAACTTCACTCCGATAAACAGGACTTGTCCCTGTAACCGTTTCATATATAATATCTGGGATTGCTGAAAGAAATATAAATAAATATGCTCCTAAGTTATAGCCAATGTACATGCCTATCAAGTAAACTGCTACCACAAAAGATGAAGATACTATTCCCCATGCCTTCCAGCTACTAAGTCCTTTCCTCATCAAGATGACAGTCAATATTATTCCCCATATAGGAAAGACAAGCTCTATAAAGCTGAAAATCACTGATACTATTATTAACGCCTTACCCATTCCTTAAATGTAAATATCCATTGCTAATAAAGTGTTACAGGCCCATCCGGTAAATCAGGACCTTGTGGATCATAAGGATTTTCCGGATTTTGGTAACAACCTGAGAAACAATCTTGATGTTCAGAAGTAAAATCTGAGAAATCAGTTTGTCCTTCTTCGCTACATTGCCCCTCTGGTTGTCTATCTTTGTGTTTTTCTTGCAAGCATTGTCGAATACAATCTAAAGTATTTTGACTTGGAAAACTTTTGCAGGCTACAGTAGCTATCTTACACTCATAAGGTCCCCCATTGATTTCACAAGCTTGTTTATAATAGCTACAACTTTGTGTCCCATAAAGACCCCACGGATCAACAAAGTTGACCGAATTATTGCCGGTCATTTGATAGAGGTTAATCCCCCCGGCTTCGCCTAATGGGTCTCTGGTCAACCATCTGCCTGTAATTGGAGTATAGAACCTATATCCATAATAAGACAATCCTAATGACTCATCATACCTCTTTGTTGAGAACCTGAATGGCTGGTCAAATGTTCCAGCCTTTTTCAGTAAAACCCCAAACACATCATACCTGTAACTCGCAACTACTGATTCAGCGCTGTCAATCACCGCCATAACATTACCTTTGCCGTCATAGAGATATGAATAATCCAATCCTCCCTGATTAAGGTTTAACAACCCTCCGATTCCACCACCCATATTCAATCCCCAGGTGTATTCTCTAATAACAGCGTTGCTTGCATCTCTCTCCTGTATCGGTAAAAACCCTGCTCTGATAAAGCGTGTATCGCTTACTAAACTTCCATTTTCATACTTTTTAACCTTCGCAAGCATATCATCGCCACTGTAATAATATTTAGTCTCATGATTAATGCTGCCATTGTAAGTTAAAGATGTAAGCCTGTTCTCTGCATCATATGTAGCGGTAAATTGATACCCATCAGGCGTATATCCCTGCGTCATATTCCCGTCATCATCATACGTAAATGCCTCTGCCGGATTTGTCGAGTTTAGAAGCTGGTTGACATTGTTGTAATCGTAAGTCTTCAGCCCTTCGGTGAATGTATCGATTGCAGTTCCGGTCGTTATTGTCTCTGTGTCTATCAAATCGAGATTGTTGTATGTAAATACATGCTTGTTGATAATTTCCTGAGCAGAGGTCTTGTTGGTAATCTCTGTGAGCATCTTTAACGGGTTGTTGTAGAGATATTCCGTTATGCTTCCATTGGGTCTGGCTGTATAAGAGGGTTAACGCCGGTATAGTTGTATGTATATTTATTGGTTCCTGCCTGAATATCTTTTAATCTTCCAATGCCAATATCACCGGGGTTTTCCGGGTCATAATCATAGTAGTATGTTATTGCCTGACCGCCCTGCGGTGTAAGGGTTTTTAAATGACCAAGCTCATTGTATTGAAAACTAACGGTGTCATTGGTCCAAGGCCCGTCTATACTCGTCAGCCTGTCGTTGGCATCATAAGTGTAGAGATAGTCATCCATCTGTCGCCTTTTATTGATTTGCATTTTCAATATTTTCTCTTTATGATTTCTGAAGCATTATTTTAACAATGTCAATAGTCAAGCCTGACCCTTTGTCTTTACTTTGTCTTTACGGATGACACCACGGACACCACGGATGTTTATGTCCTATTTCCCTATCTGATCCTTTAGTCGCTTACTTACTTTTATTTTTTAAATTTAATTTTGCCTTCTAAGCAGTTTTTATAATACTCCAACTCTTCTATTGTAGGGTTGAATTTCTCATCCCCTCCTTCGTGATGCAAATCAAATAAGGCATGAACAGTCTCTGACAAAAGTTCATCTTCGACTCGAAGTTTATCAAATTCATTGCTAACTACAATCTTAAGAGCCCATTGGTGGACAATCTCTTTGCTAATCTTTCCTTCGAGATAATCATGTAACATTTCGAGTGTTTTCTCTCTTGTTACAGTCATCATTACCTCCTGTACTTTATATCTTTGTGAATAATTTTACCGTCTTTTATAACCCTATGAATAACTTCTTCAGTCCTACCGGTTAACCTGTTAATTTTTTTTATTATTTCGCTAGTTGCTCCATCGGCACCAAGTGTTTTTCTTGATATAACAGTTGTTTTATATAGCAAAGGATCAATCATCTGTTGAGCTTTGGATATACATTGTTGAGCCGCTTTTCCTTCTCCAAGCGTTAGTACAGTCAATACTTGCTCACCGACCATCGCAGATGCATTTAAACCCGCTCCGAGGTAATCCTTATTCTCAAGCGCCGTCAATGCATTATCCCAGGCAATTTGTCCAGGAACAAAAGTCCGTAGTATCCAGTGACTACGAAACAACCCCCAAGGATCGACAAAGTTAACCGGATTATTCCCGACATACCCATAAAAAACTTGTATTAACGTAACGGGATAGACGCTTTTTGTTCAATCTTACCATCCATAGTTACCACATATTTTAATATATCTTTTTTACGATCTACAGTTTGTATTTGATATACTTTTCCATCTTTAAGTGTGGAAGCTGTCAATTTTTTAAATTTCTTATTTTTTAAATCTAACCGATATATCCCACCTTCTCCATAAATTTCTGAGGTTGAAATAAACAATAAAGTATTTAATGAATCAAAATAGTAAGAAGTTACATCTCTGCTCCAGAAATCATGCTGCCAATATCTATTATCCAAACTCCAAGCTCCATCAATAGGAGCCATCATTTTATCCAGATAAATGATTGATAGATAGCTACCCAACGCATCTTCACAAAAAACCAAGACTGCATATGGGCTATCATGTAGTTTCTCTATACCATGCTTACATCCTTTCCCTGAAACATTAACAATTTTATTTTCAAATGAAAATCCTTGCTGCGCATAAAGTAGTAGTGTTGAAAATAATACTAATAATACAGTTCTAATTAACATTTTTTTTCCTTTTCATTTCCTTGGTAAAATCGTTATTTTTCTAAGAGGATCATTTCTAAATGCATCGAGTGCATCTTCTGTTGTCCGAATACATCCTCTTGTTCCATAGCCATATCCACGGTAAGTATTTGCTCTACCAGCATGAACCCCTACACCTGTCCGCGGACTATTATAAGGAGATTGTTGGGGTAAATTTATTGGAATAAAACCAGAACCAAACGACGAGTTAGGATTTCCACCCGTTTCAATAAAATTGCCTGTTGGGAAAGTTCCTGTTGGGGCAGGACCATAGCCACCGGGCTCATAAGGATTTGCGTTAGGATTTGAAGTTCTATTAGAAGCTGGAAATCTTTGAGGCGGACCTTGTATATCAGGAGTATCTCCAGGATAAACATACATAGAATTTGTCGTAGGATCAAAAACTGCTCTCGACAATCCCCAGGGATCAATCCAATTCACCGGATTATTCCCTACAAATCCATAAAGATTAATCCCCCCGGCTTCGCCCAACGGATCCCTCGTTATCCACCTTCCAAGCACCGGCGAATAATATCGATAACCATAATAGGATAAACCTGTTAATTCATCATATCGTTTTGTCGAAAACTGATAAGGTTGATCTAAAGTTGCAGCCTTTTTCTTCAAAACCCCAAAAGCATCATATCTGTAAGTAGCAACAACTGATTCAGTGTTGTCAATTAAAGCCATGACATTCCCTTTGCCGTCATAAAGATAAGAATAATCCTGTCCGCTTTGATTAAGGTTTAAAAGCCCGCCGATACCTCCTCCTTTATCTATTCCCCATATATATTCTTTTAAAACCTGATTATTGCCGTCTCGTTCCTGCACCGGCAAAAATTCCGCTCTGATAAAGCGGGTGTCGCTTGCCAGTGTTGCATTTTCGTATTTCTTAATCTGTGCTAAAAAGTTATCACCACTATAGAAATATTCTGTCCTATGAACAACACTGCCGCTGTCAGTGTATTCAGCAGATGTAAGCCTGTTCTCTGCATCATATGTCATGGTCATCAAATATCCATCAGGTGTATACCCCTGCGTCATATTCCCGTCATCGTCATAAATGAATGTCTCATTTGGATTTGTTGCGCTTAAAAGCTGGTTAAGATTGTTGTAATCGTATATTTTAAGGCCTTCGGTAAATGTATCGATTGCAGTTCCTGTTGTTATTGTCTCTGTGTCAATAAGATCAAGATTATTATAAGTAAATATGTGTTTGTTGATTATTGCCTGTGCAGAGTCTTTGTTTGTAATCTCTGTAAGCCTGTTTAACGGGTCATCGTAGAGGTACTCTGTAATACTTCCGTTCGGCATAGTAAGGCTCTGAATGAGCGGGTTAACGCCGGTATAGTTATAAGTATATTTATTGGTTCCTGCCTCAATATCCTTCAGTCTTCCAATGCCAATATCACCGGGGTTTTCCGGATCATAGTCATAATAGTATGTTATTGCCTGACCGCCCTGCGGTGTAAGGGTTTTTAAATGGCCAAGCTCATTGTATTGAAATGTAATCGTGTCATTGGTCCATGGCCCGTCTATACTTGTTAACCGTGAGTTGGCATCATACGTGTAGATATAGTCTCCTGTCCCGTCCTGCCTCAGGGTGACCCTGTTGTAATTATCATACTGATAAGTAATTCCCGGTGTTGCATCGGAATATGTTACTGTCAGGAGGTTATGGTTTTGTTCATAAGTGTAACCGGCTGTAACTCCTCTTGAGCCGCTTTTCCCTGAGAGAAGCCCTGCATAGTAGTAACTGTATGTTTCGTAATAGTTCAGCCCCTTAAGGGGCAAATATCCGTTGACAAGACAATTATAGCAGAGAAGGGGTAGGGATACTTGATCTAAAAGCTGTAATAGCATCAACGAGGAATTCAAGAGGATTCCTTCTTTGTAGCCAGCATGTGCGAGTAGCGGTTAACAAGCGTGAAGTGAGGACAGCGCCGTTATCACTTCTATTTCCAAAACATATTTTACGCCATTGGACAGCGGGTCTGATGCCTCTTTCAGCCAGATTATTTGTTGGCTCCACACCTTCATGGAAGATAAAGGGGAAGAGG
>DRDE01000081.1 GCA_011040095.1 Nitrospirota bacterium | reverse complement strand
TACAAGACATTTTCTTTGGCAATAATCCTCATCCTCTTTTATTTGTTCTACAGGATATTAAGCCCGTTTCTCATAACAATAGCATGGGCCATGGTCCTGAGCATCACATTTTATCCCCTGTACAAATTGTTTCTCAAGTTAATAAAACGACCGTGGGCGGCTTCCCTGATTACCCTTTTAATCATCCTTGTTATCCTGATAGGCCCGTTTTCCTATATTGCAGGCTCCCTTGTCGGTGAAATAACGGATGTATACAGTACGATTGAAAGCAAGGGTTTTGAGACAATTGCAAAGATTCAGGCGCACCCGCGAATTGACGGCATATTCGAAAAGATAACTTCTTACAGTCTCTTTGAGGGATTTGATCTTCAGCAAGGCGCTGTCAATACCCTGAAGTCGGTCGGGAAGGCCATTGCGGAAAATATATCGGCTGTTTTTAAAAATGCCCTTCTTCTCATAATAAATTTTATCATCATGTGTATAACCACGTTTTATTTTTTGAAAGACGGCAATACACTTGCGAACTTCATAAAAAAGCTGCTGCCTTTTTCGGAGAAACAGAAGGACAGGCTTGAACAGCGCGTCAGGGAGCTGGTTATAGCCGCAATTTACGGAGGCATAGCCGTAGGAGTGGCCCAGGGCACACTCGGGGGAATCGCCTTTTTTGCTTTTGGATTGCCTTCCCCCGTATTCTGGGGGACCGCAATGGCGATATTTTCCTTAGTGCCGCTTTTCGGGTGCGCCACAATATGGGTAACAGCCGGGGTGATCCTGTTATTGTCGGGGACTTATGCAAAAGGCATAGGGCTTCTTCTTTACGGAGTTTTAATAATCAGCAGTGTCGACAATATAATTAAACCTCTCGTGATCGGCGGCAGGACCAAGCTGCATACCCTCCTTGTCTTTTTCAGTGTTCTCGGCGGGATAAACTTCCTGGGGTTCCTGGGATTTATTCTCGGGCCGTTAATCACCGCCCTGTGTCTCTCTTTACTGGAGATCTACAGGTTCGAGGACCCGGAACCTGCGGAGGCGGTGCAGTCCTGAAAAAGTCTTTTTGTTAAAATATGGTAACTGCTCAGGTCTCCCCCTTTGGCAAAGGGGGATTAAGGGGGATTTTTAAATAATATATTCATTAATAAAATCTCCCCTAACCCCTCTTTGCCAAAGAGGGGGATAAAGAAAATATACCTGAATAGTGACAAAATATGTATAAATGATAATGTTGGTAATTTCCATAATCACAGTAATAATCGCAGTCCTGATAGCTTTTGCAGTTATCTTCAGAAGATACCGGAGTCTTCCCAATGTTTCATTCTCCATAAGCCTGCTCTCCACGGCATGCGTGGTATTGGGCGATTCGATGAGTATATTCAGGCCTGAATCAGTAATCTGGTGGAAGGGTCTTGTATTTGTCAGCGAAGCGGTTATGGTTTCCTCCTGGCTGTTATTTGCCCTGAGCTTTGCAAGAACAAACTACTGGGCTGCTGTCAGTAAATTCTCCAGGCTCCTGATTTATTTGTCACCCCTGTTTATTGTTTTTTTTATAACAGTTCCAGCGAAGGACTTCTTTTATTCTCCTGAGTTCGGGAGTGAACGAATCCTTTTCCTCGAAAATGCAGGTTATATATTCAATCTTTTTCTCCTTCTTTATTCAATAGTATCGATCATAAATCTTGAAGCAACTTTGAGAAGCTCCGCGGGAACAAACAGGTGGAACATTAAATATATCCTGTTCGGCGCAGGGGGGATACTGTCGATAAATATTTTTTATTACAGCCATGCATTGCTTTACCGTTCATTGGACATGAATCTTCTGCCGGTAAAAACAGGAGTAATCTTAATTTCGATTCTGCTGATCGGTTACTCCCTGCTAAGGCATAAGGTCATGGATGTTGAAGTGGTTGTATCAAGAAAGATTCTTTACAATTCGCTCAGCCTGATTATTGTAGGAATATATCTTCTGGGGCTTGCCGTAATAGGTGAAGGAATGCGTTACTTTGGTCCCACGGCAGGAAGAAATATTATGGCTTTTCTTGGATTTATCGGCGCTATTTCAGTGCTTAGCATTATCTTTTCCGAGCACTTGCGGAGAAAGGCGATAGTTTTTATAAATAAAAATTTTTACAGGGAGAAATACGATTACAGGCAGGAGTGGCTGAAATTTACGGAAAGAATTTCATTAAAACACTCTTTTGATGAACTCCTCGCTTCAATAGCAGAAGGATTTAAAGATGCCGTTGGTGTCAGGACAACGGCAATATGGCTGAAAGAAAAGGACAATGGAGAATACGTTTGCGCCAGGGCATCAGTCGCCGGTGTGGTTAATGAAAAACCAGGAGTAGACCTGGTGGAACTTATAAGGGATAAAAAATGGATACTGAATATACATGATTCCGGCACTATGGAAATTGTCGTGAATAATGCCGGGTTTATTGAAAAGACAGCGGCTTCCCTCATAGTGCCATTGCTGAATGTAGACGAATTGACCGGTTTCATAATTCTGGGGGAGGGGATTGCCGGTAATGAATATAATTACGAGGATTATGACCTGCTTAAGACTCTTGCCAGGCAGGCGACAGCGGCTATCCTGAATGCCGGGCTGTCCGTGGAATTGACACAGGCAAAGGAGATGGAGGCAATGGGCAGGTTATCTTCATTTATTATACATGACCTTAAAAATACGGCATCCATGCTCTCACTCATTGTTCAGAATGCCGGGGAACATATTGATAATCCTGATTTTCAGAGGGACGCCATAAAGGCTGTTTCAAATACTGCTGAAAAGATCAAGGGTATCATCGGGAAACTCGGGAATCTTCCTAAAAAGACAAGTCTCGACCTTGAGTATTCCGACCTGGGGCATTATGTCAGGAGGGTTATCCGGCAGTTAAACATGAATGGAGATACAGGATTATCCTATAAGGAATCGGAACCCGTGAAAACCAGGTTTGACAGGGAAGAGATGACAAAGGTTATTGTCAACCTTATTATAAACGCACTTGATGCAACAGGCAATCAGGGTGATATCAAAATTGAGGTCGGCACGGAAGAGAATATGGGATATGTAAAGGTATCCGATAACGGCTGCGGGATGACAGGTGAATTTATTGAAAAGCGGCTTTTTAAACCGTTTCAGACAACCAAGAAAAAAGGGCTTGGAATAGGCCTTTATCAATGCAAGACTATTGTTGAAGCGCATTCAGGCAAATTGAAAGTTGTCAGCCGTGAAGGCAGGGGAACCGATTTCTTTTTATATTTACCTCTGGCACAGTAACGGTTGCGCCTACAGGATCAAGAATATATACTATATTATAAAGTAAAGTAATATGTAGTTATTGCCGATGAGCATATAATAACTTATCTTTTTTTACAACGAAACAACAACAACAAAGGAGGAAAGTGTGGCACAGGATGAAAGAGAAAAATTGTCGGCTTTGAGCCTGGAGGAGAAAATTGAACATTCAAAGAAGATTATCAGGGAGGCTATTGAGAAATTCGGCGCGGAAAAATTAGCTGTTGCATGGACCGGGGGAAAGGACAGCACAACAATGGTCTGGCTCTTCAGGGAGACTTGCAGGGAGCTTGGAGTGAAGATGCCCGGATGTATGTTTATTGACGAAGGATATGTGTTTGAAGAGATATGGGATATTTTTAACCGGCTTAAAAAAGATTGGGGCCTTGATGTTACAATTGCAAAAAATACGGATGTAAGCGATAAGGCAAAAAATGTCGGTGATATGATCAAGGTCAGCAGTCTTAATGAGCGCAACAGGCGGGAAATCGCAAAACTTGAATACGGGGAAGAAGAATTCCCTTTTGAACCCGAGTCGTTTGTCGGCAACCACCTGATGAAAACCGTTGCAATGAATGTTTTTATGGAAGACAATGAAATAAAGGCCCTTTCAACCGCCATCAGGTGGGATGAGCAGGAGGCAAGGATAGAAGAAGATTTCTTCAGTCCCAGGGAGAATCCTCCCCATACACGTATTCAGCCGATTTTGCATTTTAAAGAGCGTGATATCTGGGATTTCATATTTAAATATAAGATTCCATTCTGCTCTTTATACAAAGAGGGTTATCGCTCTCTCGGCGCAAAGGGCTCGACAGTCAAGATGTCGGACATCCCTGCATGGGAACAGGACCTTGAGAATACATACGAAAGGGAAGGGCGCGGACAGAGCAAGGAAGAAGTTATGGGCAAGCTCCGGGACCTGGGATATATGTAATGCTGGGTTTTTTCAAAAAGAAACAAAAAGAGGAAGATAAAAAACGGAAAGTGATTGTCCTCGGGATTGACGGGGCGCCCTGCACCCTGTTAAACCGATTTATTGAACAAGGGATTATGCCGAATCTTGCGCGCCTTGCTAAAAAGGGCACCCTGACCGACATGACGGCTTCGATCCCGGAGGTGTCATCAACTTCATGGAGCACGTTCATGACCGGTGTAAATCCGGGAAGGCATGGAATCTACGGCTTTACAGAACTCCGGAAGGGTTCGTATAAATGGAAATTCCCTAATTCAGGTGATGTCAGGAGTGAGACATTGTGGGAAATAGCGGGACGAAACAACAGAAGAAGTATTGTGCTTAACGTACCGTCGACTTATCCTGCCAAACCGTTAAACGGGATTCTCACGGCCGGGTTTGTCGCCCTTGATCTTCAAAAGGCGACATACCCGGAAAGCGCCTATGACTACCTGAAAAGCATAGGGTACAGGATGGATGTCGATACACGGAAGGCGCAGGAATCAGCAAGCGCACTCGCAGATGATATTGACAGGGCCTTTGAAATACGCAAAAAGGCGATCCTGAATTTTTTAGACAATAATGAGTGGGACCTTTTCATAAGCGTAATAACGGAGTCCGACCGTCTGCATCATTATCTCTGGACTGCGCTTGAAGATGAGAATCACCCACAACACGGCTTCTTTTTTGATTTTTACAGGAAACTGGATTCATTTATCGGTGAAATGTATGAGAGGGCAGGGGATGATATTCCTTTTATAATATTATCCGACCATGGTTTTACAACAATAAAAAAAGAAGTATATCTCAATGCGTGGCTCAAAGAGAGAGGTTACCTGAAATTCACAAAGGAAAAACCGGGCTCTATGGAAGATATGCACGAACAGAGCAAGGCATTTGTGCTTGATCCGGCAAGGTTTTATATTCATAAAAAGGGGAAATATCCAAAGGGATGTGTTGAAGAAAGTGAATATGAAAGCCTGAGGCAGAAGATAAAAGAAGAACTTCTGTCATTAGTTGTGGACGGAGAAAAGGTTGTTAAGAGAGTTATGTTCAAAGAAGAACTTTACAGTGGTGATCTTTTCGATGATGCCCCGGACATTGTTGCGCTCTCTTTTGAAGGGTACGACTTAAAAGGCTCTATCAACAAGACGGAGATAGCAGGCAATAGCTTTCTTACCGGGGGCCATACCAGGGAAAACGCCGTTTTTTATATCAACAGGGGGATAAGCGGAAAAGATATAAATATAGTGGATGTGGGCCCCACGATAATGTCCCTGCTTGGAATTGACGGGATTCATTTTGACGGAAAATCTCTGGTATAGCGGCAATTTTCTTAAATAGAGTCTGTGTATAAACTCAACAATTAAGCTGTCATTCCCGCGGTCCTTTGGGCGGGAATCCAGTCTTTTCAGTGAGTTCCGGATACCCGACTACAAACTTCGGGTATGACAAAAATAAAAAACAGCTATTTATAAACAGACTCTAAATAGATTCAAAACTGCAAAATGAAACAGATACTGGTAGTTGAAGACGACCCTGATATTCAAACTCAGATGAAGTGGGGTCTGTCAAAGGAATATAATGTCCTTCATGCATCGGACAGGCCTTCCGCCATCCGGCTGTGCAACCAAAAAAACCCTTTAGTCATTACCCTTGACCTCGGGCTCCCCCCTGATGAAAACGATGCGAGTGAAGGATTATCGTGTCTTCGCGATATACTGAAAAAAGCCCCTGAGACTAAAGTAATTATAATTACAGGCAATAATGACAGAGAGAATGCCAGGAAGGCTGTCCGGATGGGCGCATACGATTATTATCTCAAGCCTGTTGACATGAATGAATTAAAAGTGATCCTGAACAGGGCGTTTTACCTGTCGGAGATAGAATCTGAAAACCGCAAGTTACATGTGATCCTGGACAGGGAGGCCGGGTTTGCCGGCATGATAGGACAAAGTCCTGAGATGCAAAAGGTCTTTGAGACTATCCGGAAAGTTGCTTTTACTGATGCCACAATCCTGATTATGGGGGAAAGCGGTACAGGCAAAGAACTCGTTGCCAGGGCGATTCATGAAAAAAGCGCCAGGAATCAAAGCAGCTTTATTCCTATTAATTGCGGGGCAATACCCGCGACCTTGCTTGAATCAGAGCTTTTCGGGTATGAAAAAGGCGCCTTTACCGGGGCATATGCCAGGCAGAACGGCAAATTTGAGTATGCTGACAAGGGCACCTTGTTTCTTGATGAGATCGGCGAGATGCCCCCGGAACTGCAGGCAAAAATATTAAGGTTTTTGCAGGAAAAAAAGATTCAGCGGCTGGGTGGCAGAAAAGATATCGGGATAGATGCCAGGGTAATTGCCGCAACCAACATTGACTTAAACAGGGCGATGCAGGAAGGCAAATTCAGGGAAGATCTTTTTTTCAGGATAAGCGTCATATCTATTACCGTGCCTCCACTCAGGGAAAGGGGATTTGACATAAAACTTCTGTCAAATACTTTTCTTGAACGATATAAGGCAATGTTTAAAAAGAAAATCAGGGGATTCAGCCGCTCTGCCATGTATGAGATTGAGAGATACTCCTGGCCCGGAAATGTCAGAGAGCTTGAAAACAAGCTCCAGAAAGCAGTGATAACAGCCGACTCCAATATTATAGAGCCTTATGATCTTGGATTGAATGCGCACCCTGAAGAAGCTGTCCTGGCCGGGCAAGCGGGAAAGCGCTATAAGGAAATTACCCTTAAAGATGCTCGTAAAAGACTTGAAATGGACCTTATTGCAAATGCAGTTGAAAGGCATAACGGCAATATAAAACAGGCCTCAGCGGAGCTGGGGATCAGCAGGCCGAC